>CAZMFS010000007.1:0-17714 GCA_964565585.1 uncultured bacterium | reverse complement strand
TATGGTATTAGCTTAAATTTTTCGGGGACATTTGAATTGCTTTTGAGAATATTTATGATTACAAGTATAATTGAATATTTTTTGTTTTATTTTGACATTAGGCCTGTGCTTTTTAGAAGCTTATACTCAATATTTTATTTAAAAGCTGAAGATATTAAAATAAAATATCAATTATTAAAACCATTTTTCATGTTTTTTTATAATGTAGTAGCTGTATTTAAGAATGACAATTTTATGGGTATAAAGGATAAAATAGTTGTGGAAATTGAGACTGATGATATTTCAGTTTTGATTGAAATTTAATTTATAAGGAGGATATCATGGATGAAAGAAAAAGAATATTAAATATGCTATCAGAGGGAAAAATCTCTGTAGAAGAAGCAGAAAAATTGTTAAAAGCAGTGGGAAAAGATAAAAATACAAATAATAGAAAGCAAACAAATACTACTTTGAGCAAAAAGAGTAAAAATATTAAGGGAAAATTGAGGATAGTTGTAAATACTGAAGATGGCGATAATGTCAATATAGCTATACCGTTAAAGCTAGCAAGCATGGTAAAAAGCATGATTCCAAAAGAAGCAAAGAAAGAACTTGATAATGAAGGTATTGATTTAAATAACATAATAAATAGTTTAAATGAATCTATGGATGAAATTGATGAAGATTTAGTGCAGGTTGAATCTGCAAACGGCGATAAGGTCAGAATATATATAGATAAAGAAGAATAACTAAGGATTAAATTTAAGAAAGGGGTAAGGATGAAATTGTTTTATGATATAACAGATATTATTAGAAAACATAATTCCCTTGCGATTAATTTGTTGTCGACTTTTAACTGGACAAATAGCGGAATCGATGTTTCAGAACCATCAATTGGGATAGATTTTTTTGGTTATTTTAATAGATAATAGGATAAATATTATGGTTTAACTTACATTCATGAGCAACCCCACAGAAGATTCCCGGGATATAATTCCCGGGATCTTTTCTTCAGTTGTTAAAATATTAAAATAAATAAGTTGTATTTAAAATAATACTATTTTTATAAATAATTAAGTTAATTAATAATGATATCGAGATTTTTTATACGTTAGCTTCCTCTTCTTCTAAATTCTGTTCAATTTTTTCTTCATCTTGATCTTCTCCTTTTCCAATATGGCTGAATTTTTTGAAAAGTATATAATAGGTTGTAGATGATAGAAGATAGAGAATAATTGTAGCAAAAAATGAATATTTGAATCCGTACTGTTCTATAATTCTTCCACCGAGGAAGGCACTAACCATCCATGATAAATTCCATGCAACCATTGTTAAGGAGTGAGTCATTGGTTGTTCATCTACCTTCATTATTTCCATGGTAAAGTTTCTATTCATAGGCTGATTCATGTTCATAAGTGTTGTTCTTATAAAAAAAGCTCCAACAGCAAGTGTTAAATGATCTGTTAAAGCCATAGTTAGCATGAAGGGTAGAGAAAGTAATTGCGTTATAACAATGCCTTTAATCATACCAATATGTTTTGATATAAAGGGGGCACTCATCATTCCAATGAACATAAAAATCCTAAGAATTGAGAAGTATAAGCCGATCCTATCAGAACCCAAATCAAAAACATTGCGGAAGTATAGATTCATAAAGGGAATTATGAATCCTGCACCCATACCGACTAGAAATCTTGGCACCACTAGTTTGACAATTCTTCTCCAGTTATAGGTTTTCATTTCATTGAATAATTTATTTTCAATTTTAGGGAGTGGTTTTTCTTCAATCTTTAAGTAGGGGAGAATAGATGCTATTGTGGCTCCAATGGAGCAGTATAAGGTTATTTTATATGCAGTTACTAATTCAGTGGCTATTCCTGTATTTAAGAAAAAATGTGGAAGATTACCTCCTACCAAATTACCAATAAACATTGAAACGACAAAGACTGCAGAATGTAGGCTAAATATATATATTCTCTCTTTTTTGGTGCTGTTTCTCATAAAAAATGGAGCAGAAACCAGTCTATATGTCATAAAAAACATATGAGCAAAAAAAGCGAATATTACTATAAGATATAATTCATTAAAATAGATTTGGAAACCATAAAAGACTGATGCTAAAAAAGTTGCCAGTATTAATATATGTTTTGCATGTACACGGCGAAGTAGTATAGCAATAGGAATAGCTATTAAAGCTGCTCCAAGAGATCGGGCGGATAAAATAGTTCCTATTTTACCTTCTCCGAATCCGGCTTCTTTTAAATATAGATTGAATAGAAGGCGGAAAACGGCCATACCTATTCCATTAAAAACTCCACCAAGTAGAAAGAGTTTTGCATTTTTGGAAATCATTTTTAATTTTTCTAAGTAATCAATCATAGTATCCCTTCGCTATGCGAATAGTATAATAAAATAATAAATTAGTCAAGAGAATATTTTAAATTAATCATATTAAATAAATTTATTTTATCTAGGATAATTTCAAAATTTCTTTAGTAGAAACTGTTCTTTGAATATTAGATGGGTATTAAAATTAGAAAATTACTTTTTGGTTTTGTCTTAGGGTTTTGTATTAGTCCTTGTCAATCGATATCCAAATTTTTATTTGTTATAGCTTTGGATAAATCTGTGTCTGTATTTTTGTTATTCTAATTAAAAATACAAACTATCTTGAAATATACTGCGGATCACGGATGAGAGATAAAAAAGTAATAAAGTGATTTTATCACTTTTTTGGTTGTTCATTTCATTATTTCTTTTAAGGAATACAGATAAAAAATATTTTTACTTAGTTTTAATTTCAATATTAGTCTAAAAACTCCGGTAGGACTTTTTTAATATACGAGAGGAATTCGAAAATCTTTTAAAAAACTTTTTATAATATAAAATATTTACATTTTAGCAAGAGATCAAAAAAATTATGACTATACATTGTGATAGAAATATTCAGATTTTGAATGTGATGATGCAAAAAAATTAAAGATAAACAGATTGACTAATCCTTTCGGCTTCTTGGCATGAGAAGGAGAGTAGATTTGAGATCTTTTTCATCCTGGGCATTCATCCATTTGTCAAAAAATTCTTCGTTTTGAACAAGTTGAGCTACAGCCATAAGTGATTTTAAGTGGATTTCTCTTTTGTCAATTGACCCAAGAAGAACAAATATTGCTTTAACTGGTTTTTCTGATTCTTCACTCCATTCAATTCCTTTTTTTGCCCTTATTATAGCAAGTTCAAAAAGATCCTCACCTGGTATAATAATATGAGGTATAGCAAGACCTTCTGATATATTTGTTGATGATAATTTTTCCCTTTCACACAGCTGTTTATAGATTTCATCTTTATCAAGGGAAATTTTATTTTCAAATTTTTCCGAAATAAATTTGAAAAACTCATCTTTGTTCATTTTCTTTTCTATATCAAATGCCATCCCGTTTTTTACTCTTTTGTCAAAAAAATCTTCGGTAATTTCATCTCTATGCTGTAGAATTTCGAATAGTTCTTCTTCAATATTTTTATGATTTCCCTGATCCAGTTTTTGATCCATAACTTTATTAACGAGCATAATTAGCGCAGACTGAGTAAAGCTTTTTTTACGCGCATAGAGGAAATACCATATTAAACTACCAATAATAAAGATAAGAGTCATAAACATAATTTTATGACCCATTTCATTAAGAAGAAGCAGATAAAATATTATAGCACTGATCTGAATGTATGGAGCTAAAGGTGCTTTGAAGGTAGGTTTATAATTTCTCAAATTAATATTTCTAATTATAATCAATGACAGATTATCCATAATGAAAAGTATAAGCATGAAAGCAGATGCAACCTTTACCAGTGATTCAATTCTTAATCCAAGAATAACTATAACCATAAATACACCGGTAAGAATAATAGAAACGTAAGGAGTTTTATTTTTTTGTGATATTTTGGAAAAGATTTCAGGGATTAAGCCGTCTCTGCTCATTGCCAGGGGAGCTCTTGAAGCAGACATTATACCGGCGTTTGCAGTAGTAACAAAGGCAAGCATAGCTGCTATTGAGGTCACAATAAGACCTATATTGCCGGCAAAGGATTTTGCAGCAGTTGAGATCGGAGTTAGAGTACCTATTAATTCATTATGGGGAAGCAATCCCACTACAACTGTAATTACCAGTACATAAAATATAAGCATTATGAAAAATGCAAAAAACATTGCTTTAGGTACATTTTTAGCAGAATCTTTTATTTCTTCAGACATGCTGGCAATTTTGGTTAATCCCCCAAAAGAAATAAAGACCATTCCAACAGCAGCAAAAAATGAGTTAATATCTTTAGTAAAAAAATTACTAAAATATTCTCCTTTTATTTCGGGATATCCTCCAAGAATAAAAAGTGTTAGTATAACCAGTAAAAAAATTAAAAGGAATGTTTGAAGCGTGCTGGAATGTTTTGTACTAAAAAGATTTATCAAGGTAAAAACCACTGCTGCACCTGCAGCTATTAATCTTACATGAAATTCGGGAACATCCGGATTTATCAATGTAATAAAAGTTCCGATACCAACAAGTGCAAAAGCACTTTTCATTGCTATTGAAAACCAGTTTGCGACACCTGCTATGAAGCCAGCCTGAGGACCCAGAATCCTCATTATATAAAAATATGCCCCTCCGGCTTTAGGCATTGCCGTAGCAAGCTCTGATTGGGACATCATAGTTGGAAGCATAAGTATTCCGGCAACTAAATAGACTAAAATAATCGAAGGTCCTGTTTTATCATAAACAACAGCAGGTAGTACAAATAGACCGGAGCTAATCATGGCACCTGCAGCTATACTAAATGCATTTAAGAATGATATGCTCTTATGTAAAACATTTTCTTTATCCATACATATAAAGTATAAATTATATTTATAAGTTAAGCAAGTTTTAAAGCTCAAATCGCTTCCGCGATTTATAAACCAACACCAAAGATTAAGGTTAAGATTCAGATTGAGAAAAATTAAAAATTGCTATCACAATTTTGGTCCTCAGTCGTCAGTTTTAGTCTTAAGCTTAAAAGAAATTCCTTTGAAAAATAATTATAAAAGTATTCTATAAGATTCCTGAATTCCTCTCATTACATTCGCTACATCAGGAATTTTCTTGTATAACATTTATGTTTTTTCTGCGGAGTAAGTACATTTATTATTTTATCTAGTTCTGAGTCTGGTTCTGAATCTAGAAATTATCTCTGATAATTTCTTTTGTCAGGAATTTTCATTAATTATTCTTTGAATTTGTGAATATTCCAACTGGAGTGAACAGCGTGAACGGAATGCCGGAATCTTCCCTTATTACATTAAAGTTTTTTCTTAAGAGAAATTACATTTAATAATTTTCAATTTTCAATTGTATATCTGGTTCTGATTCTATAAATTGCGATAGCAATTTTTTATGATTTTCTATTCCTAGGCATCAATCGAATAATGGATTTGAGATCTTTTTCATCCTGAGCACTCATCCATTTATCAAAGAAGTTATTGTTTTGTACAAGCTGAGCTACTGCCATTAGGGATTTTAAATGCAATTCTCGTTTATCTATAGAACCAAGTAGAACAAAAACTGCTTTAACAGGTTCCGAAGATTCATCCCACTGTATACCTTTTTTTGCCCGGATTAAAGCAAGTTCAAAAATATCTTTTCCCGGGATTATTATATGTGGTATTGCCAGTCCCTCTGACACGTTTGTAGTAGCAAGTTGCTCTCTTTTACATAATTGTTGATATATTTCATTTTCATCAAGAGGTACTGTATCCTCAAGTTGTTTTGAAATATATTTGAAAAATTCATCTTTGTTCATTTTTTTATCTATATCAAAGGCATCTCCCTCTTTAATACTTTTATCAAAAAAATCTTCCTGTATTTCATCACGGTGCTGAAGTATCTCAAATAATTCTTCTTCAATATCTTTTTGTGCACCTTTTTCAAGTTTTTGATCCATTACCTTATGAACAAGCATTATAAGGGCAGATTGGGTAAAATCTTTTTTTCGGGCATAAAAAAAGTACCATACAAGACTAAGTATAATAAAAGTGAGAGTCATAAACATTATTTTGTGACCCATTTCGTTTAAAAGAAGCATGTAAAATATTATTGCACCTATTTGTATGTAAGGAGTAAAGGGTGCTTGAAATGTAGGTTTGTAGTTTCTTAAATTTATGTTTCTTATAATTATTAAAGATAGGTTGTTCATTATAAAAAGTATTAACATAAATGCCGAAGCAACTTTTACCAGGGATGCAATTTTTAATCCCAGAATAACTGTTACCATAAAGGCTCCAGTTAGTAGAATTGATACATAAGGTGTTTTATTTTCTGATGATATTTTGGAAAATACTTCAGGTATTAGTCCATCTCTGCTCATAGCAAGTGGAGCTCTTGAAGCAGACATAATTCCAGCATTTGCAGTTGTTATAAAAGCAAGCATTGCTGCTATCGAAGTTAGGACCAGCCCTATGTTGCCTGCAAAAGATTTTGCTGCCGTTGATATTGGAGTAAGCGTTCCTACAAGTTCACTGTGTGGGAGCAAGCCAACTACAACGGTTATGACAAGAAGATAAATGGCAATCATTAAAAAAAATGCAAAAAACATAGCTTTAGGAACATTTTTCCCAGAGTCTTTGATCTCCTCCGACATACTTGCAATCTTTGTTAATCCCCCAAAGGATATAAAAACCATACCCACAGCTGCAAAAAAGGAGTTTATATCTCCTGTAAAAAAATTTTGAAAGTAATCTCCTTTAATTTGGGGATATCCTCCAATAATAAATAGTGATAGAATAATAAGCAAAAATATTAAGAGAAATGTTTGTAACGTGCTTGAATGTTTTGTGCTAAAAAGATTAATAAGGGTGAAAACAACAGCTGCTCCTGCTGCAATTAATCTTATTTGAAATTCGGGTACATCTGGATTAATTAAAGTTATAAAAGTTCCTATTCCCACAAGAGCAAAAGCACTTTTCATTGCTATTGAAAACCAGTTTGCTACACCTGCTATAAATCCTACCTGCGGACCCAGAATTCTCATAATATAAAAATATGCTCCGCCGGCTTTGGGCATTGCAGTAGATAATTCGGACTGTGATAGCATTGTAGGAAGCATCAAAATACCGGCTACCAGATATACCAAAATAATAGAGGGACCGGTTTTATCATAAACAACAGCAGGGAGTACAAATAAACCTGAGCTTATCATAGCTCCTGCTGCTATACTGAATGCATTTATAAATGAAATACTTTTATGTAAAACTTTTTCTTTGTCCATACACATGCATAATAAAATAAGAATTAAAATTAAACAAGATAAATTTTGATAGAAGTCCAAAAAAATAGTTTTTTGTTTTGTAAATAAAATTGTGTAGTTTGTTTCTGTATGCTATATTAAATTTAAGGTAATTATGTATAAAAAGATATTGAAAACTTCATTTATTATAATTTTGTTAATACCAATATTATTATTGATCGGTTACAGTATATTTATGTTTGCTGTTAATTCTAACTGGTTTTTGAATAGAGTTAACAGTGTCAAAAATCTTAACATTAAAAATATTAAAGTTTATTATCCCTTAAATGCAAAATGTGATTTGATTAATTACAGGCTTAACGATAAAGAAATCTATATTTCTAGTTTAAAAGCAGATATTGATATTTTTGAACTGATTAATAGAAAAATTAGAATAGAAGATTTGAGATTAAAAAATATTACAATTAAAGCTGCAGGCAATGAAACAAAAGAAACACCTATTTCATATCCGGATTCAAATTCCCCATTTATAAAAAATAAACAAAAAATTTCTTACTACAGCAATAATTATATGGATAATTTAGATATCTTTTTAAAAAAAGAAATTCCTGTAGATTTAATAATAAAAAATTTTTATATAAAAAATTTAAAGATTGATTTTATAAAAAAAATTAAAATTAATGATATAGATTTGTACGGGAATATGAAGTTAATTAATAACTTAAAACATAGTAAGGTTTATATAAATGTTACTTCGGGGTTGAATTCTTTTCTATCTATTAAGGAATTTGAGAAAAAATTCAAATCAAATATAAACTTAAGATTTAAAAAAAATAATTCAACCTTTAACTTTTATAATTTAATTAATTTAGAGGAAAAATCGCGATCCAAAAACAATTTCAGTTTGTTGGTGGATATTAACGGTGATTTACAAAGAAAAAAAATTTTGCTGGATAAATTGGATTTTAAGTACAAAAAAAAAGATTTAATAGATGTTGATAATTTAAATATAAGGTTAAATGAAAATGTTAATAAGATAACAGTTAATAATTTTGAAAGTGAAATTGATCTGGAAAATATTGTAGATATTGTTAATGAAAATTTTTATACATTAAAAGGAATAGAAGCGAAAGGAAGACTTAGTATTAATGGGAAAGGCAGTAAAAACAAATTTGAATCTAAAATATTGTTTAATAACCTTAATCTGGATTATAAAAATTTACTTTCAATGAGAAATTTTTGTGGAGAAATATTGATAAGCGGAAAAAAAAGTAATATCTTTGCTAAAAATCGTATCTCTTTTGATAGCTTAAAAGGGCGGTATAAAAAACAGATTGAATCAATTAAAAATTTAGAATTTATATTTACAGTTCTTTTTGATAATTATAAAAATCTCGAAGAGTTTAATATAAAAACTCTTAGCATGGATTTTTTGGAAGGAAAAATTAAGGGGAAAGGAGAAATTAATCCAAGTAAAAATTTTGATTTTGTTTTAAATATTGAAAAATTAAATTTTTTTAAGAATTTTGATTTTCCTCTTGTAGCAATTTTAAACGGAAGAATAAATCTAAGCGGTAAAAGTTTCAGGGACATTAAGATTCTGTCGGATTTAAAATTTGAGGATATTGATTATAGAAATAACAATAAGAAAATAGTAGTAAGAATTCCAAAGATAAATTCCAGCATAGATGCATTTTTAAATTTGTATTCAAAAAGTGTATATTTAGAAAATTTCAAAACTGAATTTGGGGATAGTACATATTTGGATTTAGAAGGAGTTCTAACTTATGATAAAAGCAAATTTGCTGATTTAAAAATAAATGAATCCTGGATAGATTTAAAGAAAATGAATAATTATTATAAAGGACCGATGATTGATGAGATTTCAGGTACATTTTCAATATCGGGAAATATGAGATATAAAGATGATAATTTTAAATTAAAATTGAACAATCATATTGAAAATCTAGATTATCTATATAAAAATATTGATATAAAAGGATTAAATGGAAAGTTAGAAGGTTCGTATAATAATGAAGATAAATATGCTGTTACGAATTTAAAAATGGATAAAGCACAAATGGGTGACTTAAGCCTTAGAAATGTTTCTGTCAATCTTCCTGTCAGCCTGAATAAATTAATTTCTGAACCAACTGAAAATAATGTCTTTATAAATAATTTTAACTACAATGGGTATTCCGGCAATAATCTGGAAGGTATTATTTATATTTCGGGAGAGGATATTAATGTAAAAAATTTATATACCAACTTTATGAAAGGGCAGCTGGGCATGAGTTTATCTTTAAATTATAAAAAACAAGATCTGGATTTAAATTTAAATGGGTTAAATTTAAATGTTTCAAATAGTAAAAATCCTTTGAAAAAATCAGAGATTTCTTTTGTTAGTAAGCTAAAAGGAAGCAGAAGGGATATCGAAGGGTATTTTGACTTAACAGAAATTGATAAAGATGTTCTGGATAATCTTCTTATTAGTCTGGACCCTGATAAAAAGAATCCAGAAATAAAGATGATTAGAAAAAGATTAAATAAATTTGGGGTAGTCCCCGAAAAGATAAGTATAATTATATCAAATGGATATGTTGATATATATCCGCAACTTGGTTTTAGAACAAAGTCATTACTGGCTGCAGTTATAAGATTTTTTGTAGGAGAAATCGAAGTTGAACCTATTAAAAAAATTCCACTTGAAAGATTTTTAAAAGAAATTAATCCCGAAGAGGAGTAACTCATGAAAAAGTATTTTATTTCATTAAGTTTGTTGTTTTGTATTTCTTGCTCTATTTTTTCTCCAAAAGCAAAAATTGAAATTAACATAGTAGGAGAAAAAACATCTCTGGAAAATCAGATACTGGGAAATTATAATTTTCTTGGTAAAGATAAATTTCTTGTCACTTCCGTAAGAACTATTCCGGATGATTTAAACAAAATTTCTGATAGCAAAAAGCGATCTTTTCTTGCATATCAAAATAGGATATACAATAGAGATGATTATGAGAGATTTATGGATATGGGAATTATTGGAGAGACAAATAATGGGTATGTAGAGATAATCAATGAAGAATATTTCAAAGAGAATCCGGGAATTGAAAAATTTGTAAAAAAACTGATTAAAGAGGAGAATAGGGATAGAAAAATAATTTATAAGAGAATTACTGAAATAACGGAGGGGTTAACCTCCGAGGATTTAAGTCGTGTTGAAAAAACTTTTGTGAAGAAATATCAAAGCCAGGCTGAAGAGGGATGGCTCTATCAAAATGAAAAAGGAAACTGGATTAAAAAAAATGAAAATTAAAAAAATATTAATAGTATTATTATTATCAGTATTATTAATTTCCTGTACTTCAAAAAGAAAAGATATACAATTTAATTTATCAAATAACGGAACATTGGATATTAAACTCGATTCTTTTGAGAGCTGTAATACCAATGAAGAATTACAATATCTCTTATACTCACCAATGCAGCAGCAGAACTATGATATTATAAAATTTGACAAGATAACCGGAATAAAGTATCCGGTTAACCGTACTTTATACGATGAATACTCTCCAGTTGGAATAGATGATGATACTTACTGTTTTATTTCCAATGAATATGATATTAAGGGAAATATAGTTATTAAAGAGGATGGAAAACGTTTTATTGTTGGGACAATAGGCGAAAGAGAATATCAGATTGATATTTCACCGGATAAAAAATTTATGGCATTTATAAGTCAGCGGGATAATAAATATATTAATGTATATGATTTTCTAACAAAAAAAATAATTCATAAAGAAAAGATGAAGATCGATAGCTTATCTTTTTATGATAATGAAAATATAATCTTTTCCGTAGAGAATAAAATTTATAAATATAACATCAAAAATAAAGAAATCAGTATACTGGTATCAGGATTATCGTTAAAGTATAATATAAATTATATTAAAGAAGAAAATGCAATTTACTATACTTCGATTCCTTTTGATACAAATCATGATAACAAGCTGGATGAGAATGATGAGAAATTTATTGCAAAGTACAGCCGGGGTAGAGAGATACTATTAAAAAATATAGATAGTATTAAAAACTTCGGAATTGATGAGAAATACCTATATTTCGTGGATAAAAATAGCTTAAGATACCAGCTAAAGGATTATTCAATACCTGATTTTTCTTCTGTTTATCATTATTATGAATATTTAAAAAAACTTAATAATATTAATAGAAAATTAACTATTAACCGCTATTTATTTTCTATTAGAGATAAGTTTGAAGAATATGAAGATATCATCGTCCTAAATTTTTTTAAATTTTTAAAAAATAACAATTTCAAATTAAATTTAAATTATTATATTAATTATGTGTTTAAAAATTATGAGCAAGACTCGAAAATATTTTATATCGCAGAATTATTTGATAAGAATATTTACATGAAAAAAAATTATATAAATATCTATAATGAATATCGGATTGATTATCTTTATGAAAAAAGGGAATTTAACTTATTGATTTCGTTCATTGAGGAAAGTAAGACCGATATTTTGCCCAAAAAAACCTATAACAAATTTCAATTTTATCTTGCAGAATCATACTATAAAACGGATAATTTTGAAAAAGCTATAAAAATAATTGTTAATTTAACAGAAAGTAATATAGATTATGATATATGGATAGAAAAAGACGTTTCTTTATTTTTGAAAATATACAACTATAATCAAATTTCTATTATAGAGCTAAAAAGTCTTTCAAAAAAATACAAAAATAATAATTTTCTTTTTAATGCACTTCAAATTAAAATATCTGATATGTATATAAAAAATAAGAAACAAAAAAAAGGTTTAGATTTACTTAGAGAAATATTTAATGAAGAATCAAATAACAATAGGGTTCAAACTAATACTGCTATCAGGTTATCAGAAGCATACCTGGAAGTTGATAAGATTGTTTCCGGGGTTAGTTTCGTTACTAATTATTTAAGAGAAAACGAATATCCGGTTAACCGTAGTTATTTCCTTAACTATATTAAAAATAACGGCTTATATCTAGCCGAAAAGTTTTATAATGAAGATGATCTTTTAAGGGCAAAAAAATGGCTTCAAATAATTCTAAATTACCTTCCGGCAAATATTGAAGCCAATAGGAAATTTATTAAAATTGCTTTTGAAATGGAAAACATTGATGAAGTGGCCGGAAAATATAAACAAATGCTTCAGGAAAATAAAAATGATGCTTATTTCAATTATTTTTTTGGATATGCTATGACTTATATAGGAACAAAATATAGTTATCAGAATGAAACTAAATTTGAAAGAGCTGCTTATGTTGATTCTCTTTTTTATATCAATAAAACGATAAAATTAAATCCTACTGAGCCGTATTTCTATTTGACACGGGGATGGCTGTATGAGAAATTAAATCAATTCAATGGAAATGATAATTATTTGAAGGATGCTCTAAATAATTACAAAAAGGGATTGGCATTAACCGAAGATACTACTTTAAAAGAGTATTTTTTTAGAAATATTGGAAATACCTATTACAAAATGAATCTATATGAGCGTTCTTACAGCTTCTATAACCGATTAGATTTAGAGAGCATTAAGTGGAGTATGGAATCAGAAAAAATTAGTTTTTATTTAAAATTATCCGATTTATATTATCAATTAAATTATTTTAAAAAAGCAATTGAACTGGATGAAAGAATCCTAAATTATTATAGTAATAAAAATAATTATAAGTCAATAGTGAATACCAACAATCACATGGGATTAATGTATAATCAGCTTGAAAATTATTTGAAAGCTGCAGATATTTTTGAAAATAATTTAAATTTAATAGAAAAATACAATATCGACTATGATAAAGTTAAGATTTATAGAAATATTGCCTATAATTCTTTGAAAGCAGAAGATGATATCAGAGCTATTGAATCTTCCAGAATGGGACTCGAAATACTTAAAGACCGTGTTCAAAAAAAGAGAAAAAAGGGATTTCTTGATATTTCTCTAATTGTTGGTTTGAAATCTGAAACAACCCAGGCGTATAAGGGGTTTACTCCTGAAATGGAAAGGAATATTTTTTATTCAATTCTTGCAACAGCACACGGTAGATTGGGAAACTGGAATGAAAATATTGATTACTATAAGGAAAAATTGAAAATAAGCGATAACGAATACGCTAATTTTATAATAACAAACAATCTTTACAATATTTTTTATGAACTTGATAAAAGAGATATGATGGAAGAATTTTTGAAACGCTCCAAAACTATTACTGAAAAAAATAAAATTTTAAGGGGCAATTTGGTGAACTATCTTAACTCTGTTCTTTTAAAGGAAAATATAAATAAAAATGATATTAATAGATTGATTGACTTACAGAAAAGTATACAGAAAATAAAAGATGAAGAACTTATTAATTATTACATGATTGTGTTTAATTTCGCAGCGGAGAATGTTCTTGATTCTGAAGTTAGCTTTGAATCCATTGAAGAATCAATAAACAGAATTGAGCTTGAAATAAATATATTCAATAAAATCAGGGAGAACCTAAAAAGGCTTAAAGAAAATATTAATGATAGTAAAAGTAAAAAGTATATACAGAGGCTGGAATATCTCTACGAATATAAGTATACTGGCAGTGATGCAGAAAATAATCTGTTGGGTCTTATTGGAGACGATACCTTCTTGAATTTGCTCATAAGAAACGATCTGGTAAATATCTCAATATATAATAATAATTTCAAACAGGCTCAGATGTATTTTGTTGATTTAATAGATGCAATGGGAAATATTGGCCCTACTGATTTTAAAAAACTCGCTTTATTCTATAGATACAATCGCAATGAAATGATAGATAATCTTGTTAAACTGATAAAAAATGGATACAGGGATAATCTATTTTATTGTCTCAGCGGGATAGAAAACATTCAACGGTATATAATATATGAAAGATTTAAACCCCCTATTATTTCCCAAATGGATACTATATATCTGAATAATTATTTTTATGAATTGGAGTTTGATAGATTTGATGAGGCAAGAAAATATCTAAACAAAATGGATTCAAGGACCCGGTTCTTTATAGGAAAATACAATATTAATGACCGGGATGTTTTATCAATTTTATCCGATAATAAGAAGGTTGTGTATAATTTGAATGATAGATACTTAATTTTAGAAGATGGAGATATTAAAATTGAAAATGAATTTCAGGAAGCTGACATTATTATTGATAATAAAGGAGCAACTTTCATTTCAGGAAGCAAAAATTTTTACACAATAAATCAAATGGTTATCTCCCATGAAAATAGTTTTATTAAACAGAATTACGAAGAGGGCAGTTTAAGTGAATTAACTGATCTTGAAAAATCATATTTAAAAATAGAGGATGTTAATTTTGATAAAAACAATCCAATCAACCCATTTAATTTTAAGTTACAAAGTACTAACATCATGGATCTAATTGATGAGGATATAAATTTAATTGGATTGTGGATTTCTACTAAATCGGAATTTAGCTCATGGCCATCACTAAGGAATTTAATAGATACATTAATGTATATAAATATCTCTGATATCAAAGTTGGTGAATACAGTTTTAGCTTTAATATATTTGAAAACATAAAAGATGATAAATTAATTGAAAATGAAATCGATAAATACAACAGAAATGCCTACTTATATTTTCAGAATCAAAAATACAAAAAAGCATTTCTTGAAATGAAAAAAGCTATTTATTTAATTAAGAATAAAACAAATCAAAATGATTTGTCCAAAAAACTTGTTGTTCTTATTAATATCGGTGCTAATTATCTGAACAATCCTGAAATAATAAAAAATTATTTAAAGGAATATATCGAGCTTAAGGGGTTAGAAGAAATTGATTATTTAAAACGAATGGCTCTATTATATGAAAAAAACGGTTATTACCGCAGAGCTTTTGAGATATATAAGGAGATTGAAGATAAATATAATGAAAAAGACAGTTATAGAATGGGAATACTAAATGAAAAAATGGGAGAGATTGCTAAAGCTCTGGAGTACTTAGAAAAAGCCGATACAGAAAGAGCCGATTTAGAGATTAGTAAGATACTTTATAAATATTTAAATAGATATGATGAGGCACT
The DNA here is from genome assembly GCA_964565585.1 of uncultured bacterium. Lineage (GTDB taxonomy): Bacteria > Macinerneyibacteriota > Macinerneyibacteria > Macinerneyibacteriales > Macinerneyibacteriaceae > Macinerneyibacterium. The sequence goes on along the minus strand of CAZMFS010000007.1, from coordinate 2,338 downwards.
TGATATACTAAAAAAGCTAAAAAGTGAAAAACTCAAAAGTGAAGCAAGTTTAATAAGGGCTTTTATTCATTTAAAAAGCGGGGATAGAAATAAGGCTATTGAAATTTTATCATTGATAGAGGATGAATCCAAAAAAGAATTAAACAGTATTGTATTAAACACTCTGGTAGGTAAAGCCCATATATATTTTCAGGATAATAATTATCTTAAATCAATCAAGTCTATCAAAGATACTTTTAATAAAATACCTGATGAAAAATTTCACGAAGAAAGGGTAATTTTGGGAAATCTTCTTGCTTTAAACTATTTAAAGCTGGAAAAATTCAGTCCTGCAATGAGCGTTATTGATGAGTATATAAATTATTCTGTAAAGTATGGAATTATAAACCAGCTTCCTTTTTTAAAACTTAATAAGAATCTTATCTATATTGAAAAAGGGGAGTACAGCCGAGCCGTTGAAAATCTTAAAGAGATAAGTGCAGAATATGAAGATAAGAATAATTTGATGATTTTAAATACCATTAATAAGAACATGGGTATGGCTTATTTCGGTTTGAAAGATTATGAAAATTCCCAGAAATATTTCAGAAGGATTCTAAAAAACAGTGAATTAAAAGATAATAACACAATCTATGCATATATCTATCTTTACAGGATAACAAATAAAAAGGATTATCTGGATTCTGCTGAAGAGCTCGCAGTAAAAAATTATGAATATCCTTTATTGGTAAATATATATTATTTTAAAGGTAGAATTGGAGATCCGGTTTATTTTGAAAAAGCTCTGGAAATAATGAAAATAATAATTGATAAACTGAAGATAAAAGATACACGCATATCATATTTTAACAAATATAGAAAAATTTTTAGTGATTTACTTAAAGTTTATTTCGAAAAGGGCAAAAAAATTAGCTTTATAAAAACTCTGGAGGAGTATAAGTATTTGAAATTTCAAATTCCCGGAAAGGATATTTACAGCCTTGAAAATGCTGATATTTCAGAAATTGATAAAATTGATAAGTTAAGAGAAGATTTAAATTTTACGGAAAGTAACGGTTTTACAAATGATAAAAAGAAAATAAAAGACAAATTGGAGAAAAAAATTGTTGATTATTATCTTGATAATATTGATGATAAAAATAATTCCATAAATGACCCTAATAACGATTTTAAAATTGATGTAATGGATGATAATACCTTCTATGCAAGTTACGGATGGTTTGATGAATATTTATACGCAGCTTTTATCTATAATGATAAAATTTTTATGAAACGAATACCGGCGAACGAGAGAAAAGTAATTGCTGAAAATATTAAAAATATAAACAGATTGGTAAGCAATAAAGGTAATATTAATTCTATAAAAGAGATCGCTAAAAATCTTTTTGATTCAATCTTTAATAATATTGACAGAAGTACCGATAAAATTGTAGTATCACCTGATGGGATATTAAATTCCTTTTCATTTGATATTCTCCATTATAATAACAGCTACCTAATAGATAATTATGCAATATCATATATTCATTCATTTAATCATTATAGGGAATTACAAAATTATAGATGGGACATAAAAAAAATAATGGCAGTAGGGAATCCAGATATAGACAATGAAGATCTGGAATTATATTTTGCACAAAAAGAAGCTAATGAAATAAATTTTCTTTTTGATGATGTTGATATATATACTGGTAGTAAGGCAACAGAAACTGTTTTTAAAAACCAAATATTGAAAATGAAATATGATATAATACATCTTGCCACTCATTCTAATATTGAAAGCTTTAACACCAATGATATTAATGAAACCTATTTAATTTTTAAAAAGTCAGAAAGGGATGATGGAATTTTAACAGAAAATGAAATAAAAATGATGAATGTTAATACCGATCTGATTGTATTGAGTGCCTGCGAAACTGGAGTGGGGGATTTATCTGATACAGAAAATTCTCTGGAGTTATTATTCAGGTATAAGAATGTTCCCTTTATAATATCCTCTCTCTGGAGAATATCCGATGTGCATACGGCAATATTATTTAAAAAGTTTTATAGATCACTGCATAATAGCAAAAGTTTAAATCTGGCCTTAAAGGATGCAAAACTGGATATTAAGGAGAGATTTGAACATCCCGTCTACTGGGCAGGTATAAAGTTCATAGGATTATAAAATTTGCTTTGTAAATTTTAGATTAAGAAAATGAAAAATTTCTATCGAAATTTTAGATTAAGACTGAGATTAAGATTAAGAAAAAAACTAGAAAGAAAATCCTTTGTAGAAATGATTATAAATGCTGGTAATTTATACTAAGTCTTTGGTCTTAAGTCATTGGCTTGAAAC
>CAZMFS010000006.1:0-18932 GCA_964565585.1 uncultured bacterium | reverse complement strand
TTGCTTTATATTCGCAACTATCACATCTAATTATTGAGTCTTCACCCATTTCATTTATAGCTATAAACTCATGTGCTCTGTTACCCCCCATAGCCCCAACTGCAGATTCAACTGAGACAAAATCGGTTAAACCGGATCTTTTAAACATGTTTTTATATGCTTTATGTACCTTTGAATATGTTTTTTCAAGACTTTCTTCATTACGATGGTAGGAATACGCATCTTTCATTGTAAATTCTCTAACTCTTAGAAGTCCTCCTCTGCTTCTTAGTTCATCCCTGAATTTAGTTTGAAAGTGATAAACAATGAAAGGAAGCTCCTTGTAAGAAGATATATTTTGTTTAAAAAGATCCACGGCAGTTTCCTCATGGGTCATAGCAATAACATGATCTTTGCCTCTTCTATCTTTAAATCTCAGTAATTCATTGCCTACATCATCAAATCTATTGGTAGCTCTCCATAGTTCAGCAGGATGAACAACAGGCATCGATATCTCCTGACCATTTATTTTATTCATTTCATCACGAATAATATTTTCAATATTTGTTTTAACCCTGAATCCCAGAGGAAGGTAAGTATAAATTCCCGAGGAAACCTGGTTTATATATCCCCCTCTTATTAGATATTGATGACTTGGCATTTCAGAATTTTTGGGAGGGTTTTTTCTAGTTTTTAGCAATAAATTAGTCATTTTCATAAAATATCACTCCTTCAAGACTTTCTCTAACTATAACTTTTTAAAAAATAAATATCAAGAATTTTTTAATTGGTAATATCTTTTAATATTAGTACAAGATTGGGGTCGAAAGACTCTAATATTGATTTATAAAGTATATTTTTCTCTTTATCTATATAGAGCTTAATAATACTTGAATTCCAGTAAGCTTCTTTTAAAAACATATCTTTATACCTTTTTTTCATTTTTTCAAAGTCTTCTATGGCTTTAAACTTTAAAGTATAAGCAATTACATCCTGTTTTTTATTATTAAATTTAATTTTTTTTGAGCCTTCATATATTACATCAATTCTCCAGAGCGTATTACAGGAGATAGAAGGTATATTAAAATTGTGTAACGGTTTGTTTTCTTTAATAAAATAGAATAGGGCAAAAAGATTCGTGATGTATTTTTCTTTAAATTTTAGAACACCTTTTTCGGATAAAACCTTATTACTACCCTGATAAAAGTAATTATAATATTTTCTATTTCCAGTTAAAATTTTCTTCTGGAATAATGGATAGTAAGTTTCCTTATCTATTATAGTCGTATATTTGTTATTGACTTTTTTAAATATGGAAAAAACCGCTTTGCTTTTTGCTTCTGTGGTCAGATGGATTTTATTTTTTTTAATATCTTCTGTAAAATTAGCTTCAGCAACCGTTATTCCCATTGATTTTATCTTATAACTGAAAGATAAAGGGCAGGCTATATTAAACAGTATGACTGATGTAATTACTATAAGTATTTTTTTCATATCTTTACTATAACATCAAAAAGCAATTATGCAACTTTTAAAAATCTTCCTATCTTAAGGATAATATGGGTTATAAGGAGATAATAAGGTTAGAAGTCTCAAATTAGGTATAACTTAAGAATTAGAAAATAAATCTTGTAAAATTATAAATATAAATTATAATGAAGCATATGAAAATCTATAGTATTGATGTTATATGTCCCATTTGTGAACATAAATTTAGAGGCCAGGTATTAACAGATTATAAAATTTCGGGATACAGAGAAGATTTTAAACCAAAATTTGATGACAAAGAGGATCTTTTGGAATATTATATCTGGTTTTGTGATAATTGTCATTTCTCGGGTTATGATGAAAGGTTCAATTATCTCAATAATAAATTAGAGTTTGGAGAAAAAATTAAAAATAAAATCTTGAATCTTGAAAAAGATAAGATTACCCTTCCTTATAAATTTTATAGAGCTGGAAGGATAGCTGAAATATTGGATGAAGATAGAATGTCCGTAATCGATTATTATCTCAAATCTTATTGGACATCCAAGGATAGAAAAATCGATAAATATATAAAAAAATCCCGTGAAAAAATATCTTTAGCATCAAAAAGGATATTGGATAATATAGATAATTTTGATTTTGAGGATATATTTGTAGCCAGATATCTAATGGGATATACGAATTATGAAATGAAAAATTTAAAACAGGCATCTTATTATTTTCTCGATTTAGTTCGTATGAAACATATTCCGCAAAAATATAAGAAATATCTAGATTTTGCAATAGAAGTTTTGGAGGAATATGATGGTGAAAATGGATTTAAAACTTGAAAGAGCAAATTTAGTTAATGTTTTTACCTCTGAAATTTATGCCACAAATATCTATATCAATGATGGTTTGATATGGGGGTTTGATGGTGAATATGAAGCTAAAAAAACAATAAATTGTGAGGATAAGTTCATAACTCCTTCTTTTATTGAAGGCCATATTCATATCGAGAGTTCACATGTAAGACCGGATGAGTTTTCATATCACCTTTTAAAAAATGGAGTAACCAGCGTTGTATGTGATCCCCATGAGATAGCTAATGTAGGCGGTTTGGACGGAATAAAATATTTAATTGAAAACACAAAAAATCTACCTATAGATTTTTATTTTTCTGCACCTTCCTGTGTTCCTGCTTCAAAATTTGATACTGTTAAACAGGAACTTGATCGTAATGAATTAAGAAAATTAAAAAAATTCAGTAATGTTATTGGTCTTGGTGAAGTAATGGATTTTCCTGCAGTAATAAACAGATCGACTTCAATAATGAAAAAAATCAGTGAATTTGAAGAATATGTTATTGATGGTCATTCTCCAGGATTAAGCGGTAAAGAATTAGATTCATATATTCGAGCTGGAATATATTCCGATCATGAATGTGTAAAAATAGAGGAAGCAAAAGAAAAGATGAGAAAAGGGATGTATATCATGATTAGGGAAGCAAGTTCGGCTAAAAATATGGATTTAACTGAGCTTCTAAATGATGTGGATTCCAATAGATATATGTTTGTTACAGATGATATTTCTCCTAAGGATTTGTATAGCAACAAATTTATTTTAAAAAAATTAAGAAAAGCCTTAAATACTTATAATATTTCTCCTGTAGAATTAATTAAAGGGTTAACAATTAATCCCGCAACTTATTTTGATTTTAATGAAATTGGAGCCGTAGCTCCAGGTTTTAAGGCAGACCTGATTATATTTGATGATATTAAAAGTTTTGATTTGAATAGAGTAATAAAAGAGGGAAAGACTATTTATAAGAAGAAAAACAAATTCTTTGGCTTCAAATCTGCTAAAACAGAAACAGAAAAGAAAGACTATAAAAATAATTTATTTATAAAAAAATTTAGCAAGAACGATTTTAAGATAAAAGATAAAAATAAGAAAGTCCGGGTTTTAAAAATTGTAGAGGATAGTATTATAACCGAAGAAAAAATAATTAAAATGCCTTCCCAAGAAGGATTTTTACAAAATGATTTTAAAAATGATATAATTAAGATATCACATATAGAAAGATATACGGGGAAAAGTCAATTTATTAACGGTTTTATTAAAGGAACCAATCTAAAAAAGGGAGCTCTTGCTACAAGTTACAATCATGATTCACATAATATTTTCGTTATTGGTACAAACGATGAAGATATGGCTTTCGCTGTAAACAAATTAAAAGAGATGGGTGGAGGAATTGTTTATGTGAAAAATCAAACTGTTATTGAAAAACTGCCTTTGCCAATCTACGGTGTGATTAGCAATAAACATATAAAGGAGGTTTCCAAACGATATTCAAATCTGGAGAAAAAATTAAAAGATAACGGCGTTAAGTTGGAAAACCCATTGGATACACTTTCATTTATGTCCTTAACTGTAATTCCTAAAATTAAAATTAGTAATAAGGGGTTAATTGATGTTGATAAATTTAAGGTGGTAGACCTTTATGTTTGAAAAACATCTCTATCCGGTCAATAAAAAGAAATATCTTAAGAATAAAAGGCAAAATAAGATAGATAAATGTATTTTATGTGCAATAAGAGATAACGATGAAAATATAAAAAAATTAGAGATATATAGGGATGAGACCTTCATAATAACTATTAATTTGTATCCCTATAATCCTGGGCATATAATGATTTTTCCCCAAAGGCATATTGAAGATTTAAGAGATTTAAATGATAAAGAAAAGATGAAATTTCAAGAGTTGACTGACAGATCTTTGTCACTTTTAGAAGATGAATATAATCCGCATGGATTTAATATAGGTATCAATCTGGGTAGAGCAAGCGGGGCAAGTATTAAACATTTACATAAGCATATAGTTCCGAGATATCATGATGAATTAGGTTTTGTTGATATTTTAAGCGGTTCTAAAATATATATTGAAAAACCGCAGGAAACTTATGAGAGGTTGATGAATAGATTTAAAAAATTGTAAAATTAAAGGAGGTTTTGAATGAGTTTAGTTGGTACTACAAAGATGTTAAATAAAGCATATGAAGGCGGATATGCAATTGGAGCTTTTAATGTTAATAACATGGAAATAATTCAGGGGATTGTGGAAGCTGCAGAAGAATTGAACGCACCATTGATACTGCAGGCATCACAGGGAGCAAGAAGCTATGCGGGCCATAATTATATAATGCATTTAGTTCAGGCAGCTCTTGAGAATACCGATCTGCCGATAGCGCTTCACTTAGACCACGGAGATTCTTTTGAAATTTGTAAAAAATGTATAGATGGGGGATTTACCTCTGTTATGATTGATGGGTCACATCTTGAATTTGAAGAAAATGTTGCTTTAACAAAAAAGGTAGTTGATTATGCCCATGATAACGGTGTGGTAGTAGAAGCAGAACTCGGACAGCTATCCGGTATTGAGGATAATGTTAGCGTTGAGGAAAAAGATGCTACATTAACAGATCCTGCTGAAGCAGAAAAGTTTGTTGAAAAAACAGGCGTGGATTCACTTGCTGTTGCAATTGGTACCTCACATGGAGCTTATAAATTTAAAGGTGAACCAAATCTGGATTTTGAGAGATTAGAAACAATTACTAAAAGATTAAAAGGTTTTCCTCTTGTGCTTCATGGTTCTTCATCAGTTATTCCTGAATTTGTAGAGATGTGTAATGAATATGGAGGAAATTTACCTGGAGCAAGAGGTGTTCCTGAAGAAATGATTGGAAAAGCAGTTAAACAGGGTATCTGTAAGGTTAATATAGATACCGATTTGAGACTTGCTATGACGGGGAATATTAGGAAGGAATTACATGATAATCCTGAAAATTTTGACCCCAGAAAATATTTAGGACCTGGAAGAGAAGCAATTAAGGAAATGGTAAAAAGAAAAATAAAATTATTTGGCTGCGATGGAAAAGCTGATGAAGTAAGATAAGAAAAGGAGATATTTATGAAAAAGATAGGTTTACTATTGATATTATTATTAAGTGTTGTGTTTATTGTAAATTCCTCTCCACTGGGAATGGAACTTGAAGTACGCGGAGGGGGATATTTAACAGTTGCTCCTGAATCAGCAAAAAATATGTTTGGTAACGGTTATTTGCTAGGTGGATCATTGCGAAAATCAATTTTTCCTATGGTAAAAGTTGGAGTAAGCATAGATCGCATTACATTTTCTAAAGATGCGTTACAGTATGTTGATATGTCTCAGGAAATGCAGGAGACAGTAAGTAGTACATCCGATGAAGTAGATATTGATTATAATATGCTTCCTATCTGCGGTGAAATTATGGTAGAACCTCCTGTAGTTCCTTTGTACGCCCATGCTGGTATTGGAATGTATAGAAGCTCTATTAAAATAACTGTTAAAGATACAGGCGATGTTCCTTATGATAAATCAGATTCAAAACTTGGAGGATTTATTGGGGCAGGTACTAAACTCGGATTACCAATGATCCCTATCTCATTTAGAGCAGGAGCTAAATACCATATTCTTAAACTTGAAGATAAAGCTTTAGAAGAAAGCATGAAGGCAATTTCAGTAGAAGCAGGAGTTAGATTGAGCTTTTAATTATATAAAATATCTGGCGGCAGAATCTATCTGCCGCCTTTTTAGTTTTTGTGTTAGTATTGGATGAGCTAAAAAATACTAGAGGAATTTGTAGATTTAGAACCAGAATAGAACGAGAAAAAATTTTAAATGTCATACAAGAGGACCTGGAATTTTAACTCATTATATTTTCCATACACAGAAATGGATATTCCTAACAGGAAACCGGTGAATAGCAAAAAGTTAATATTTAATAGCTTATATGACTCTTTTCATTATTATCAGATGAATAAATAAAAAAAATGAAAATCTTTCTAAACAAATAAAAAAAATACAGCAATGCAGTTAAAATGATTGTATTGTTTGTATGGTTTTAATAATTAACATATTTTATTGATTTTTAAATTTTCTCAAATCCTTGTTTATAACTTTATTTTAATCTTATTTTTTGTATAAAATCTTAAAAGATTTTTTCAACATCGAATTTCGAAATATCGAACCTCGGAAATCAGCTTAGTTGATTTCTAATATAGTCTTGATATTTAGGTCTAAAAATGGTATATTGACACCATAATAAATTAAGGGGTGTGTATTATGAGCGAGATAAAAAAATTATATAGATCGAGAACAAATAAACTATTAGCCGGAGTATGTGGCGGTTTAGGTAAATACTTTAAGATAGATCCGGTTTTTATAAGAATAATTTTTGCTGTAGGTATTATATGGAACTTTTTTACCATTATTGTTTATTTGCTTATGTGGTTAATTGTTCCGGAAGAGCCCAGCGATGAAAATGATAAAAATGATTATATTAATATTAATTAGAATTGATTGTGGGAGATGTTTGATATGATAAAAAAATTTAAAAGAATATTTTATGTTTTTCTTGCTTTAATATTAGTTTTTAATAGCTGTTCTGCAATAAGTGGAGTAGATAAAAAAGAGAAGAACCAGATAGTTTCTAAAGTTATATCTTATTCTTTGGAAAAATTTCATTACTCCGAAAAAAGTTTTAATGATGAGACATCCAAAGCAATATTTGAGGAGCTTTTTAACCGTCTTGATTATAACAAAAGATATTTCTATAAAAGTGACATTGATAGATTTAGAGAGAATAAAAATCAGATTGATGATATGATTAAAAATGGAAATTTTAAATACATTTACAATATATTTAATATTTATAAAAAGCGGCTGGATGAAGCTCACAAATTAACTGAAAAAATACTTGATTCGAGTTTTAACTTTAAAATTGATGAAAAAATTCAGCTTGATGGTAAAAATCGCAATTATCCGTCAAATAAACAAGAATTAAAGGAATACTGGCGTAAATATCTAAAATACAGAACTATTGTAAGATATCTGGATATATTAGAACAAAAAAAGGCTAAAAAGGAAAATGTTAAAGTGGAAAGCATAATGTATAATGGTGATATTGAAGAAGAAGCGAGAATGAAAGTTAAAGAAGCAATGTCAAGATTTTTTGATAGAATAAAAGACCTTGATGATAATAAAAAGTTTGAAATATTAATGAATACAGTAGCCAATGTATACGATACTCATTCTACTTATTTTTCTCCACAGGCACAGGAAAATTTTGACCTTTCTATGAGCGGTAAATTTGAGGGAATCGGAGCTGTTTTAAGCGAGTCTGAAGGTAATATTAAAGTAGTAAGAATTGTAACAGGTGGACCTGCATGGAAGCAGGGGGAGCTGGAAGCAGAAGATGTTATATTAAAAGTAGCCAGTAAAAAAGATGAAGAACCTGTTAGTATTATTGGAGCCAGCGTTTCTGATGCAGTGGAATTAATTAGAGGTAAAAAGGGCACGACAGTTGTATTAACTGTGAGGAAACCGGATGGAAGAATTATGGAAATCCCTATAAAAAGGGATGTTGTCGTTTTAAAAGAAACCTATGCAAAATCCACAATTATTGAAAATAAAAAAAGAGATAATCGATACGGTTATATTGAATTACCCAAATTTTATCATGATTTTAATAATAAAGAGGGAAGAAAATCCTCTGAGGATGTTAAAAAGGAATTAATGAAACTTAAAAACCAAAATATAGATGGATTAATTCTTGATTTAAGGAATAATAGCGGTGGTGCGTTAAAAGATGCAGTGAAAACTGCAGGACTTTTTATAAAGGAAGGTCCTATAGTTCAGGTTAGAAGCAAAAAGGGCGATGTTTCTGTTCTAAAGGATTATGATTCAAACATTTATTTTAAAAAACCTCTTATAGTACTTGTAAATAAATTTAGTGCTTCTGCATCAGAAATTGTTGCAGCGGCTTTGAAGGATTATAATAGGGCTCTTATTGTAGGTAGCAAGCATACCTTTGGGAAGGGAACAGTACAAAATGTTATTCATCTTGATAAAATACTTCCATATCAGTATAAAAAGTTCAAACCTTTTGGAGCATTAAAGGTAACCATGGAGAAGTTTTATAGAATTAGTGGAAAAAGCACACAGTATAAAGGTGTACAATCTGATATAGTTCTGCCTGACATTTATAGCAAAATTGAAATAGGTGAAAAAATGTATGATAATTCATTACCATGGGATAAAATAGAAACAACAAATTACAATGATAGTTATTTTTTACAAAATATAAATATTAAACGCTTAAAAAGAAGAAGTCAAAAAAGAATTGATAATAATAAACAGTTTGTTGAAGTAGAAAAACATGCAGAAATTATTCAAGAAAATAGGGAAAATACAAATGTTTCTCTAAATTTAAAAGAGAGATATACCCGGTATGATCAAATTCAGGATTTAATTAAAAAGTATGAAGAGATAAATCCGGACAATAAAAATATAAAGATATTAAAAAAAGATTTAGAGAAGATTAAAAATAAAGATGAAAAAGAACGCAAAAATGAATGGTATGATAATATTAAAAACGATATATATATTCTTGAATCATTAAACATAATGAATGATATTTTAAATATGAATTAGGAGGATTTTATGAAAGTAAATATAAAATGGATGGATAAAATGCTTTTTAAATCCGAGGGAAAAAGAAATAGATACGCTCTAATGGATACTGTTGAAAAAGTTGGAGGACAGGATAGCTCCTTAACTCCTAAAGAGATGATACTAACTGGATTAGGTGGCTGTACGGGAATGGATACAATTTCTATATTAAAAAAAATGAGAAATATGCCTGACAGGTTTGAGATAGAGGTAGAAGCCGAAACGGAAAAAGAATTTCCTAAGGAATTTAAATCTTTCAAAATAATATATAAATTCTGGGGAGAAGATCTTGATAATGAAAAGATAGAAAAAGCAGTTAATCTATCCCAGGATAAATACTGTGGAGTATCTGAAACTTTGGGTAAAGCAGCGGATTTAGATTTTGAAATTAAAATAAATGAAGAATAACACAGGATATTGTTTTCATTATAAATACTATTGCAACCATCTTGTAATGTATAATAAAGAGAGCAAAATAATAAACATATTAATAAATGGTAACTATTCTGATCTAAAAAATCAAAAAGTTTCTTATAGAGAAAATGATAACCTTAAAAATTTAATAACTAGGGCACTAAGAAACAAAATTAGTTTTGAAGATCTGCCGATAGTAAGTAAAGGCACTAATTTTCAGAGAAAAGTATGGGAAGCAATTTATGGTATTCCGGAAGGGGAAATTTTAACTTATAAGGATATAGGTAAAATTATTGATAATAAAGGATATAGAGCTATAGGGCAGGCATGCAAAAGAAACCCTTTTCCCGTGTTAATACCCTGTCATAGGGTTGTAGCAAAAAATGGAATAGGCGGATTTGCTTCAGACATTAATATAAAAAAGAATTTATTAAAATATGAGGGAGTAGAAGTTGAGTTTTTATCTTGCAGTTGATATTGGAAATTCTAATATTAAACTGGCCATTTTTAAAAAAAATGAAATTAAAGATGTTTTTTTATTTAAAACCAAAAAATTTAAAGACGGGAATCCAGATATTATAGATACAAAATTAATTAAAATGCTTAAAAATGTGGATGAAGCTTTATTAATTTCGGTTGTTCCCGAAGTAACTGAAAAAATTGTAAATAAGATTAAAAAAGTAAAAAATATCAAAATTCATGGAATTGATGATTTTAATTATAATATCAAAATAGATTATGATAGTACCGCCGGAGAAGATCGGCTGATGGGTATATATGGGGCTTATAAATTATTTGGGAAAAAATCACTTGTTATAGATATTGGTTCTGCACTTACATTTTCTGTTTTGGATAAAAACGGAACCTTCAGTGGCGGAATTATTGGACTTGGTCCCTATAATATTTTGAATGCTTTAACGCAAAATACCTCTCAGTTATCTAAGAGTCAGATTCATCAGCCAGAAGAGAGTATTGGAAAAAATACTAATGATGCTATTGATTCTGGAATTTATTGGATGACGATTGGCTCAATTGAAAAAAGTGTTGAGAAAATTGAAAGCCAGCTAGATTATCAGCTCACTAAAATAATTACTGGAGGAGGATCAAAAATTTTTGATGAATATTTCAAAAAAAAGCGTTATAATATAGATAGATACTTAGTATTAAAGGGGATTAATTATTTTTTAAGGGATAACTTAGAATAAAATGTCTGGAGGTTAATTAATATGGCAGGAAAAAATGATGAAATGAAAACCGTTTTGGGAGAAACAAGTAAAATTGAAGGCGAAATGGAAGTTAATCACGGGATATCTATTAATGGTTACTTTAAGGGTAAATTAAAATCCAGCGGTAAAATATTAGTAGGGAAAAATGGAAGAATTGATGCGGATGTTGAGGCTGAAGAGATTATTAACGCTGGTTTTGTTGATGGAGATATTGTAGCTAAAAAGAAGCTTGTTATACACAGCGAAGGCGAAGTTGATGGAAGTATAAAAACTTCGAAACTTGTTCTCGAAAAAGGTGGAAAAATTAATGGAAAGATAAACATGGGTATGAAGGAAAAATCAAAAAATGAAAATAAAACAAAAGAAGAATCAGAAGAAAAGAATTATGAAGAGGATAGAACTAACAATTAATATGAATTAGCTATGTTAAAAATTAAGTATTATTTTTTTATTTTATCGTTATTTCTTGTAACTAATCCATATGCAGGTTCTTTACAGAATAATAAAATTAATGAAATTCATTCCGTACCAATTAAAATTAGATATCAAAAAAAAGTTGTTAAAGGAGAGCCCTGTATTGTTGTTTTTGAAACTTTAAAAAATCAGGATACTTTGGATGTTTATGTAAATAGCAAGAAAATCGAGTATTTTAATATAGCCGAAAATAAATATTTTTTCTTTTTAAATTATGATATCCTCTCGAAATTAAATAAGGATCAATTTAGAATTCAGATGTATAATAAAGAAATAGGTTACGAATTAGTAAAAAGATATAAAATATATGATAAAGATGTTTTCAGGGAAAGAATTTTCCTTCCAAAACAGTACTATGAAAAAGATGAGAAACTCGTTAAAAAGATAAAATATCTATTAAGTTCTTATGAATATGCAAAATTAGAACAAACCTATAATAAAACTTATAATAAATTTTATGAGGGAGAATTCATCATACCTGTAAAAGGCAGGATAACTTCTTCCTTTGGAAATATAAGGTCATATAATGGTGGATCCTTTAATTCCTACCATAAAGGAATTGATATAGCTGATAGAAAAATTAATACCCCGGTTAAAGCAACTAACCACGGTTTGGTAATATTGCGAGAATGCTTTTATGGTAGGGGGAAAACCCTGATTCTTGCACATGGTCACAGCATAAAATCATTATATTTTCATCTAAATGGATTTGAAGTTCAGGAAGGAGATATCGTCAAAAAGGGAGATACAATTGGATATATAGGTTCCACAGGATTTTCTACTGGTCCCCATTTACACTGGGAAATGAGAGTCGGAGATAACCCTGTAGATCCCAATTATTTTCTTGAAACCAATCTTGAAAAAATATTTAGAATAAATTTTGAAAATTAAAATTGCTTCGTTTGAAAATTTATGTCTTTATGATATTCTAATATAGGTGGTAGGTGATTAGAGTGCCAGATAATAATGTGTCCGAAATATATATTCCCGAAAAAGGAAAAAAGGAGAAGTTGCCTTTTTTTGTTACTTCGATATCTGCCGGTTTTCCTTCACCTGCAGATGATTATATTGATAAAAAATTGGATTTAAATGAATATTTGATAAAAAATCCTTCCTCTACTTTTTATGTTAGGGTAGAAGGAGATTCGATGATAAATGCTGGAATTCACTCAAAAGATATTCTAATCGTGGATCGTTCTTTAGAGCCTAAGAATAAAAAAATTGTTCTGGCCATTCTTAACGGCGAATTTACAGTAAAAAAATTAATTAAGAAAAAAAGAAAAATAATTTTGAAAGCCGAAAATCCTAAATATTCAGATATTGAAATTGATGAAAATATGGATTTTCAGGTTTGGGGTGTTGTAACTACTGTAATTCATAAGGTGTGAGTTGTTATGTGCGGTAGATTCGCTCAATTTACTAATATTAACATAATAAAGGCTAAGTATAATATAGATGAAATTGGAATGGAATTTGAAGCCAGTTACAATATACCTCCGGGAAGTTCCATACCGGTTATTTATGAAGCAAACAAAAAGAAAAGGATGCTTATAAAAATGTTATGGGGTTTAGAACCATCCTGGGAAAGTAAAAAAAAATATAATCTCATCAATGTTCGTGCGGAAACCCTCATCAATAAAGATACTTTCGAACAAAATTTCAAGAATAAAAGATGTCTTATTGTAGCAGATGGATTTTACGAATGGGATGATCAAAACAAAATACCTTATTATATTTCATATAAAAATAAAAATCCTATGGTTTTTGCTGGAATATGGAGCGAAAACGAAAAAGAAAGTGAAAATATTTCTAAATCATGTTCTATTATTACTACCAGATCCAACAAAAAAATTGGTAATATTCATGGTAGAATGCCGGTTATTGTTCCGGAGAAGTACGTTGATTACTGGTTGGATATAGATATATATGATAGAAATAAGTTAAAAAAGCTGTTTTATCCTATTAATTCAGATTTGATAAGATATGATAGAGTGTCAAGATTAATAAATAATCCGGAAAATGATAATTCAGAATGTATTGAACCCGTATAAGGATTGAGGGTTGATAAATGATAAAAAAATTTGGCCTCATAGACTGCAATAACTTTTATGTTTCCTGCGAAAGGGTTTTTAACCCTTCTCTTAGAAATGTTCCTGTTGTTATTCTTTCAAATAATGATGGGTGTGTGGTAGCTCTTTCCGAGGAAGCAAAAAATATCGGGATTAAAAGGGGTACACCGATTTTTAAGGTTAAGGATAGGATAAAGAATAACAATGGTAAAATTCTTTCTTCAAATTATGCCCTGTATGGGGAAATGTCCGAAAGAATAATGAATATTTTATGTAAGTTCAGCCCGGAAGTTGAAGTTTATTCAATCGATGAGGCTTTTCTGGTTTTTAAAAAATCAGAGAAAGACTATTATGAATATATGAAAAAAATTAAAGATTATATAAAAAAAGCAACCGGGATACCTGTTTCAATAGGGGTTGGACCGAACAAAACCCTTGCAAAAGTAGCTAATCATATGGCAAAAAATCATTTTAGTAAAAAAGGTGTTTTTGTAATAACAAAAAACAGAAATTTGGATTATTCATTAAGACAGATTAAAGTTGATGAAGTTTGGGGAATCGGAGAAAGCTACTCAAAAAAATTGGAAAAAAAAGGTGTTTTCACTGCATATGAATTAAAAAATCTTAACAAAAAGTGGGTAGAAAAAAATTTGGGAGGAATTGTAGGGCTTAGGCTTGTCTCAGAACTGAAAGGGATTTCGTGTTTACCTCTTGAAGAGATTGATCCTCCCAAGAAACAAATTGTTAGTTCCCGTTCCTTTGGAGAAGATATAACTGATATAAATAAGCTCCAGGAGGCTCTTGGAAAATATATAACTAATGCCTCAAAAAAGTTAAGAAAGCAGAATTCACTTGTGTCGGTAATGCATGTGTTTTTATATACTAACCGGTATAAAGATTATCCGCAGCATAATGAGATGATCAGCTACAATCTTTTAAATCCTACTGATTACACTCCTGATTTAATCTGTTACGGGAAAAAGCTGCTTAATAAAATATATAAGGAAGGATATTATTATAAAAAAACAGGAGTTATTTTTTCCGAAATTATTGATAAAAAAAATAGACAGTTTAACCTATTTTTCTCTAAAAGTAAGAATGAAGAGAAAACTAAGATCATGGAAGCGTTTGATAAAATTAACCAGAAATGGGGAAAAGATACAATACAAACAGCCTCCTCAGGACTGGGGAAAAAGAAAGATTGGCAGATGAAGCGTAATTATTTGTCTCAAAAATATACTACTTCGTGGAATGAACTTTTGAAAGTTAAAATATAGGGATTACTATGATTTCGGAATATAATCCAGAAAAAAATGATAATGTAGTAATTTTAACGGGCGCCGGTATAAGTGCAGAATCCGGATTGAATACTTTTAGGGGAGCAGGCGGATTTTGGAAAAAATATGATGTTACCGATCTTGCTACATTTGAAGCTTTTAGAAAAAAGCCTGAACTTGTATGGAAATTTTATAAAATGAGGATAAAAAATGTACTTGATGTAAAGCCAAGTGATGCCCACGTTGCTTTGTATAAATTGGAACAATACTATGGTGATAATTTTACACTTATAACACAAAATGTTGATGATTTGCACCGTCGAGCGGGGAATGAAAATATTTATAAAATACATGGAGATATACTTAAAACAAAATGCATAAAATGTCGGACCAGTTACAAAGTTTCCGAAATTGATCTTGATATTAAAATTCCTCTTTGCAGGGAATGTGGGGAAAAACTTAGACCGGATGTGGTTTGGTTCGGCGAAACTCCCCGCTATATTGATAAAGTTCAAAAGAAACTGTCTACAGCTAACTATTTTATTGTTATTGGAACGAGTGGTACTGTTTATCCTGCTGCCTCATTTGTCCATATTGTTAAAAGAAACAGCGCAAAAGTAATTGGGATTAATCTTGAAAAGCCGGATAATTATAGATATATAGATGAATTTCACAAAAATAAAGCAGGAGAGATTTTACCAGAACTTGTGAATGAGTGGGTTTCTCGGATTAATTAAAGATAAGATTTGTATTAGGCTTATTAGCATAATAATAAATATTAATATATTATTAATAAGAAAGTATGACCATCTAAATTGAAAAATTCCTTGATTATTTCTCCAAAAAAATTATAATTTTTTTAACTCATTATCTTAATTTATAAAGGAGGAAAATTGAAATATAGAAAAATATTACTGATGGTAGTACTATTTTTTTTGATTATAAATGCCGGTTTTTCATTATCATCCAATGATAAAATTATTGTAAATTATATGATGTATAGGGGAATTTATCTCAATGTTGATAATTTAAATTCTGCACTCAGGGCAAAAGGATATCCTGAGGTTAACTCTTATTGTGATTCTTACGGCATCGGTAATCATAATATACTGAAGAATAATATAATTTTTGGAATTAACTATCATGAATTTTACGGGAATGATTCAAAAAATTCTTATTATTCCACAAAGCTGACGGGAAATTGGGAACTTTTATCACTTGGATACATTGTATTTAATACAGAACAATGGTATATATATCCAATTTTTAATTTTGGATACGGAAAGTTAAATATCGATGTTGTTGATAGTTCCTTAAATAGTTTTGATAAGATTTTGAACCAGCAGCAGCATTTGGATGGGGTTTCGATGAAAACAAGTAGCTATCTATTTGAACCTGCATTGGGGATAGATTATTATATTGAGAATAAAGTTTTTAATGCATTATATGTAGGTTTCAGGACAGGTTATATGATGTCTCCTATTAATTATGGATGGAGTGTAAACGGAATTTCTATAAATGGTGGGCCTGAAACACAAATTAATGGTTTTTTTCTTAGTTTTTCCGCAGGAATGTTGCTTTGATCGGGAGATTTAATGATTGATTTTCTAATAATTTCAGGGCCGACTGGAGTAGGAAAAACGGAATTTGTAGAAGAGATATCAACCAAACTCGATGCAGAAATCATTTCTGCCGATTCACAGGCTGTATATAAATATCTGGATATTGGTACTGCCAAACCTAAAGCATCCTCGAGAGATAAATATCATCTGGTGGACATTGTCGAACCCGATCAAATATATGATGTAGCCAATTTTATTGAAGATGCTGATAATAAAATCAGGGAGATTCAAAATAATGATAAAAAGGTTATTATATGCGGCGGGACTCCGATGTATATTAATAAATTGATATATGGATTGGATGATATGCCGGGAAGAGATCCGGAAATTAGAAAGAAACTTGATAAAAAAGTAGAAAAATATGGGAAGAAACATCTTCATGAAAAACTCCAGGATATTGATCCCGAATCTGCTGAAAAAATTCATCCAAATGATCTATACAGAGTAAAAAGGGCTTTAGAAATTTATTATGTTTCGGGAAAAACAAGAACTTACTGGCACAGCAGAGAAAATAAGCCAAGATATAATTATCAATATTATATTTTTTCAAGGGATAGACAGAATTTATATAACCGTATAAACAAAAGAGTTGATAAAATGTTAGAAAAGGGACTTGTTTCTGAGGTTAAATATTTGATAAAAAATAAAGATTTTACAGGTCATGAAAAAGGGTTTCAGGCCATAGGATATAAGGAGGTGGTTGAATATTTGGAAAATGATATTAATAAAGCAGAGATGGAGAGATTAATAAAACGAAACACACGTCATTTTGCTAAAAGGCAGTTAATCTGGTTTAGAAAAGAAGAAAATATAAATGAAATCAATTTGGATGAGGTTAGTTATAAATCTGTTATAAATAGAATAATGAAAAGTATTAAAGAAAAGGGAGGATTAAAATGAAAACAATTACAAAAACAGATATTAATGAATTTGACAAAATATCTGAGGGAAAAGTTAGAGATATTTATGATATGAATGAAAATTTACTTATCATAACAACAGATAGAGTTTCTGCTTTTGATCATGTACTTAAGGAAGGAATTCCTTATAAGGGAATGGTACTTAATAATATTTCTAATTTTTGGTTTAAAAAGATGGAGGATGTAATACCAAACCACCTTGAAAAAACTGAATTCCAAAATTATCCATCCGAGTTAAAAGAGTACAAGGATTCTTTATATGGAAGAAGTATAATTGTTAAAAAGGCCAAACCTGTAAAGGTAGAATGTATAGTTAGAGGTTTTATAACTGGTTCTGGATGGAGAAGCTATAAAAAATCGGGACAGGTTTGTGGAATTGAATTGCCTGATAATCTAAAACAAAGTCAGGAACTTGAAAATCCATTATTTACTCCTACAACAAAAGCTGAAGAAGGACATGATGAGAATATTACTTTTGAAGAAATGAAAGACCAGATTGGCAGTGATTTAGCAAAGAAAATCAAAGATGTTTCAATCTCAATTTATGAAAAAGCTAAGGAATATGCTAAAGAAAGAGGAATAATTATTGCAGATACGAAATTTGAATTTGGAATCCATAATGGAGAGTTAATAATTATTGATGAAATATTAACACCAGATTCATCAAGATTTTGGCCTTTAGAAGAGTATGAAGTTGGGAAAAAACAAAACAGTTTTGATAAGCAATTTCTTAGGGACTGGCTTGCTGATACAGGTTGGGACAAAGATTCAGAACCTCCATCATTGACTGAAAATGTAATTAAAACAACAAGTGCTAAGTATCTTGATGCATATAAAAAATTAACTGGAAAGGATCTACTGGAAGAACTTAACCTGTAATTAAAGGTTGACATCAAACTGAATTAAAGTATTTTATTAATAGTTAAGTCGTAAGTGATAAGGAGTAATATTGAAGAGATTATTTTATATTATTATAATTGTTATTTTTTCTATATTTTTGATTTCCTGTTCTATAGCAAAACAAAGCAATAAAAGAAAGACGGTAGTTGCAAAAATTAATGATACGAAAATAACGCTAGGAGAACTAAATGATTATTTTAATTATACTTTAGGCCACTATATTGATAAAAATCAAAATTTAAAAAAACTAAAATATAACTTTCTTAAAACAATGATAAATGAAGAGATAATTCTTGATGTTGCAAAAAAAGAAAAAATTGAAATTAATGATTTTCAGCTGGAAAAGGAAATTGAACTTATTAAAAAACAGTATAAAAATGAAAATCAATTTGAGGATATGTTAAAGAAAAAAAACATAGATTTTGAAAAATTCAAAAAATATCTTAAAAGGAAGTGGCTGGTGAGAATTGTTGAGGAACAGCTAATTTTTAGCAATATTAAAGTTACAAACATTGAAATCTCTAAATATTACTCCAAACACAAGGAAGACTATATACGACCGAGAAGCGTAAAAGTTAAAGAGATCATTCTTGATTCTAAAAAGGAAGCTAATAATATTATCGAAAGGTTAAATAGTGGAGAAAGTTTTGATGATATATATGTAGCTTTAACAGGAAAAATTGAAGAAGATAATACAAATATTTATACAAAAAACGAATTACCTGAAAATTTTGCAAATGAATTATTTTCCTTGCGAACCGGAAGTTATACAAAAGTACTTGAAGGTGAATACGGGAACTACCATATTTTCAAACTTGAAAGAAAACTTTATAAATCAAGAATAGGATATTCTGATGAGGTAAAAGAGGCTATAAGAAAACTTTTACTTTATAGAAAAAGAGAGATTCGATATAAACAATGGATTAATTCACTTAAAAAGAGAAACTATAAGATTATGATAAATGAGAGTTATTTTAATAATTAATCAAAATTAGATGGAGGAAATATGCTTAGAAAAAAATTGATAATAAT
>CAZMFS010000005.1:0-19545 GCA_964565585.1 uncultured bacterium | reverse complement strand
CTTCACTCTTGGATTACTTTTAATCAGTGAAAATTAGTTTAATTCGTTGTTAATAGAATTTTTAATTATTTTATAAATTACTTAAATTAATTTTCACTCTTTTTTCTTTAAGTATATTTTATTTTTTTCATTTTCATTATAAGTAAAACTGTAAATTTTATTTTTAAACATTAAAACTTTATTTAACTTAAGCTTTTTGTCAACCTCATTTTTTTCATCTCTCTTATAATCATAGTACTTATAAGTTCCACACCGAAAAAGGATATTATTTCTTGAATCTGTAAAAATAATTGAAGGAATAGTTACACTATCACCATCCTCTTCATATCCCATATATATCTCCCTATCTTTTTTAATTTTATCTTTTTTATTGAAATAACAAATCAGATTAAATGATTTAGTAATTAGATAATCATTATCGTTTTTTAATACAGTTACATTCCCCCTATTGTGTTTTTTATTTTTTTCATTATGTTTTGCTTTTTCATATTCAAACTCGTATTCTTTTTTTAATTTTAACTTTTTATCAAATGTTGCTTTATAGAAAATCATTTTTTTTACTTTACCCAGTATTGCATACATATTCCCTTTATATGTAAAAAAAGAAGAAAGTGGAATAGGTCTGTTTAAATTATAAGTTTCTTTATAATTAAATTCTTTATCATAGATTAAAAATCTATGCATGGTTCGATCAAAAATATAATATTTCCCATTGAGAAATTGTATATCGGTTAAAGCTATACCTTCTCCAGGTCCTTTGCCCATTGGTATTTTTTTTAATTCTTTAATTTGAAATTTGTTATTAACCCCATATACCACCCCAGCTGTATTCATATATGGAGTTAATCTATTTAATACAATATACTTATTATCAAGCTTTAGATAACTACCTATACCGGTTGATAAAGTAGTAACTAATCTGCTCATTGTTATATCTTTTACTTTATTTTTATCCCTGAATCTTTTCCCCAAATTATAATTTTCAAACTTAAATTTAGGGCTTTTACTACAGGCAATAAAGCAAAATAGTAAAAATATAAAAAATAATAACTTCTTAAAATAAATACCCAAAAGACTTCTCCCCCTTTTTATATAGATGAATCAATAACAGTATCTTTCTGTAGTTTTCCAAAAAATTTCATATATCAAAAGAGTTTAATTTTTTCAATAAATCATGATTTTTATAAGTACTCAAAATTATCATCATGCAACCCCCTAACAATCTTATAATTTCCTCCCAATTATCCCCAAGATCTACATCCAGAATATGCCGAGCAATAAAAAAACAGGTATATCTAATTTTTCTTAACTTTTTTTGCTTTTTATAAAATCCAGCTTATCAATTTTTTTCATTAAATAATGATTCTTATAAGTTCCTATGATTGTTATTATTATCCCAATTATTAAAGAATCTAACTCACTTGAATTATTACAAGCAGATATTATTGTATGTATACCCACTGCTAAAATCAAAATATAAAATATTCTCTTTGCTATTTTCATAAATCTCCTCTTTGTTTTAATTAAAACTTTTCTTTTATTTCCTTAAAACCTCTTTAATGAGTAATACAAATATCGACACCCCAAATAATATTAGAACAACTGTTTCAACCTCTGTAAGATAAAATATAACCAAAAACACAGGTAGAATAAACAGCCTATTTGTAGATGATTTATCGCGGTCTTCAAAATATGTATTTTTTCTTTTACCGGACTTATTTAGAAGCAAAAAAATCAAAATGGATATCAAAGCTGATGCAATAAGAATTAGCCACAGATATTTTTCAAGATTTATAGTAAAGACAGTAATAGCTATAATCAATAAGATCAGTATATAATTTAGTAAAATATTTATGCTTCTTTTAATCTCCATCTATATATCCTCTTATTTTCTATCTTTTTTTAAATAATTTTGTAATACTAAATAGATACCCCCAACCATTCCAATAATTATTATCTTATGAAAAAAATTCCATTCCCATTGAATACTTTCATTAAAAATAACATATATTATTTCTCCCATCCCTGCAATTAATACAAATATTCCCAGCAAAAGTTTGTAATGATTTTTAATATATTTGATCATAGTTTTTCCCCATTAAATAAGACTAATGACTTTTATTTCAAATTAACTATAATTTAAAATGCTATTTAATTTTTACCGCTGTACCGTATACCAAAATTTCAGCAGCTCCCTGCATTACTTCTGAAGTCGTAAATCTAACACTAATAACAGCATCTGCATTCATTTCTTCAGCTTTTTTCTTCATTCTTTCAATTGCCTGCTGTCTGGCGGAGTTAATCATTTTAGTATAACCTTTAATTTCTCCACCGAATATTTTCTTAATATTAGCAACAAAATCACTTCCTACATGTCTTGCCTTGATGGTGTTTCCCTTTACCATGCCTATAGTTTCTGAAATTTTTTTACCCTCAATTTTTTCAGTTGTCGTAATAATCATAAAATCCTCCTTTTTATATTTTAATTTATATCAGCAAGTTTATTCATCCTGATTTTCTTTTTTAAAGAGTTTGTACAGAAGCATAACTACCAAACCTCCGGCAACTATTACAGAAATCTCCCCCAGTATGTTAAAAAATTTATTCTCAAAAATTTCTATCGGGAATATTCCTGTCAGGCTAAATATGAAATAAAGAATAACTGCAAGCAGTATATAATTACTATTTTTAAACAAAGAATCTCCCTCTTTAATTAATCCCAAATATATTAGTTTTACTAAAAAAGCTCTCTATTTTATTTAAAATAATTGAATCATAATTTTTATTTTCAATTAATGATTGATTTATAAGCAGATAAAGGGATAAACAAAACATAAAAGTTCCTGTTATCAAGACTAAAACGTGATAGCCATCAATAAAATTTTCATAAATTAACGATATATAATAGCTAAAAAAAGCAATTAAATTATTGAAAAAATGAGCCAAAATACATAAAATTAGTGAACCCGTTTTATAAAAAATTAAACCTATAAGTATTCCAAGGAATAGTGCATTAACTCCCTGCTGAATATTTCCATGAATAATTGCAAAGAAAAATGAAGACACAAAAATTGCTATATATGCATTATAGTTTTTTAATAACTGTTTTAATATAAAACCTCTAAATACTATTTCTTCGAAAATGGGGGCAATTATAACAATTGATAAATATCCAGAAATCGGATTGGAGAGTTTTTTAGCAAAAATCTTTTTAAAAACTTCCGGAAGTTCAAAACCGCTTAGTAGAGGTGCAACTGTGCTATCATACAAAAGAACATATCCGGTAATTAGAAACAAAATAACAAAAAAACTGTACTTTAAAGCTTTATCTCCGGCTTCTATTTTAAAACCTTTTTTTAAAACCAATCTATCAATAATAATCATGAATATAATAAAAGAAAAAACAGCATCAAGTATCCCCTTATAGGAACCAAAAGAAACTGAGAGCCCTATAAAATCAACAAACAGAACTTTTATAAATATCTGGACAACTTCTGCCGCAAGATGTAAAAAATTCTGTATAACTATAAAATAAATAAAAACAAGAAAACTTTCTTTAAAAGTCAAGCCCTGATTGTTAAATTTATCCGTATAAGAACTTAAATTTGAAATTTTGCCTCTCCCCCTAAAAAAGACAACTCTTTTTATACTATCTTATCAAATCTACAAGCTATCTTGGAATGTTTATTCCTGCTCCAAACATAAAAGAACTAGGTTTAGAAAAATAACCCGCTTCCAGTATTATATTATCAAATAAAATAAATTTTATGCCCCCATCCATTAAAAACCATGAAGATGTCTCCTGATCTGCTAGTATCCAATACTTTCCTCTATTCCCCAAAATTTGGGTCGGGTCATAATATTTAATATATCTGGTACCTGTTCCCAAACCAGGTCCCCCGTAAATATAAAAATTAGAAGTAATTTCAAAAATCATATTAAATATATAAAGATTTTTGGCGGTCTCTTCTAAAATCTTATCGCTTGCATAAGCATCTTCAGCCGAACTTTCAGTTATTTCATAGTAAAAATTCCGGTTCCCTTCTTTTCCCTCCAAATTGCTGGCAAATGAAAACTCAAAACCGTAACCGTGTTTTGAAATTGCATAAACAGATAAGTTATATAGGGGTTCTTTAGCTTCATAACCCAAAATTAGTCCGAAATTATTTTTCTTTCTATATATTTTATCCCTTAAATCAGCTGAAGCAAAAGCGATATTAATCATTATAAAAATAATTAATAACACTACTATTACTTTTTTCAAAAACATCCCCCTTAAATAAGCTATAATCGGATTTAATAATTTTTTCAGATAAGGACATTTATTAATTATCTATAAACTTTATTATAAACCTCTGATTTCATTTTACAACACTAATATAAAAAATCAACCGGGTAGATAAAATACCATTGATATTAACAATTTAAATAGCTTGTATAACCGGAAAATTTAACTGGGAGAATATCCTCATATCTATGAAAGAAACATCAATTTAAATCATTTTTTTTATTGCATACGTATAATAATTTAATATAATTAATATATATGAGTGCTTTGCCTTTAAAAATTAAAACTCAGATTCCCAATTACATCCATGAAATTATTCACAAGGATATTTCAAACTTTAACATGAAGAAAAATACATTATGTAATTTAATTTTTGAGAATCTTTATGATAAGTATGATAAATGGACTTTTGATAGAGACTTCGGCAGGGATATACAGTTCAGACTTCATAAATCAAACAATTATCTTTTTAAACAGATCTGGAATACAGATATAGTGGGCACCCACAATAGATCCGAATATTTTCGAAATCTTTTTGCCACCTATGTAAATTTCCCCGCCTATATTAGGGAGAAAAAACTCTATAGATCGGACGTTCAATGCATAGAAAAGGCAATCAGTAAAAAGAAAAAAATGCTTATCGAATATAATAATGAAAAAAGAAAACTTGAACCTTATCTTATCATAAACAATAAAGAAGAAGAATTTAACTATCTATTCGGATACTGCTACAAACACAACGAATACAGAAATTACAGATTATCTAATGTTAATTGTGTTTCTGTTGTGAATGAAAGGTGGAAGCACGAAGATAGAGAATATTTAAACAAAATTAAAAACAACTTTGATCCCTTTCTTTCTCATGAAAATGAAATAAAGGTTAGATTCACAGATGAGGGGCTGGATCTATTTGAAAATGTAATATATCATAACCGCCCCAAAATCCTTAAAAAAGAAGGAAATATTTATACATTAGAATGTTCCTACAAAAAAGCTGAAGCTTATTTTGGTTCATTTTTTGATAAGGTTGAGATATTATCACCCCCCGAAATCAGGGAGAAATTCAAAAAAAATCTTGAAAAGACTCTTGAACTCTATGAAAATCATTAAGATTTTCCGTCAACCGTGATCCGTGATCGGTCATCCGTCATTAAAAATAACTATCGTTCTTTTAAATTGCAGACAAGCTGACCCTTTGGGAAAGGGCAAAGAAAAAAATTGAAAGTCCTAAAGGATATACCCGCGAAGATTAAAAAATTTCTATCGAGATTTAACAGTTAATAGGGAATAGCTCTTCAAATTAAAGATAATTTTAGTCTAAGTCAAAGCTAAGGTTTAAGTAAAAATTTAAAACTAATTCCTCCGAAGAAATTATTTAAAAGTTAAACTGGAAGATTCCGGGATTTCGCTCATTTCATTCGCTACATTCGGAATATGCCTTGCTTATTTTATGCTAATACAATACCAGAAATTTTTTAAAGTGGTTTGTCTACTGAAAGATTCTTTTTCTTTATAAATTTTATAAAATCTCTACCGGTTTCTGTAATTTGAAAAGCATCATTCTCTCTTTTTATTAGATTCTCTGATTTTAAATAATTTAAATATTTATCAAATGAATAATTTGAATATATATCTGCATATTCGTTTTTTGTTTTTCTGTAAAATTTTTTAATTTTATCTTCAGGCTGTTTTTTATTATCCAATTTTTTTAGAAGTTCTATTTGGCTGCCATAGATTTTATTGTAAACATTTTTAAAATAAGAAGTTATATTTTTTATAATCGAATAATTATATAGATAGCTGCTTACTTTATTTAGCTTATCAGTTTTAGTTATTCCAAGCTCCTTTTTTAGATTATTTTCAAATCTTTTGACGGTATTTTTACCGTAGAAATCTTTTATATTCTCAATTTTTTCATTTGTTGTATTTTTTATTTCTTCATCTATTTCTATTTTCCCGGCGTCTGATTTTTGATTAATCATCTTTGTTAAAATAGTTGCATCCTTGTAATTAATCTTTTTTATTCGATCAATTAATCCTCTTAAGGAATCTTTAAACAAAAATAATCCTGTAATAAGAATAAAAGGCCAGATTGTTATATCCAAAAGCTTAATTATAAATTCAAATATTTCCATATCTATCCCCCTTTTTTTATCCCCATATTTCAGTTTTAAAAATAAAATTTAAATAATCAAACCGGATTGTTAATCACAATAAAACATCTTAAATATTTCTCTTCATTCTTTTTTATTAGTTTTTCATAAATTTTTGACCCTTTATTAGCAAAAACATATAAAACTATATACTTATCATTCGCTCCAACCAAACTGTACATCCCGTTTAGATTTTTTAAATACTTGTTTTCAACTCTATATAAGAGTTTGCCGCTCTTTTTATCAAAAATATTAATCGCCCCATTAACTTTCTTTAATTTTGATTTTTTTCCATCAAGGAATTTGCTTTTTGTCATAACAGGAGCATAAATATATTTGTCGGTAATACTCATTGAATTGATCATGAAATCTCCATATATTGATCTATGATTTTTATCGATAACTCTCCATATGACTTCATCATAGCTATCATAATCTACTGAATATCTTTTTTGGGTTTTTAAACTATGATTTAATAAGTCGATTTTATAAGGAGTACTTAAAGAACCGAAATATGTTTTTCCATTACTATTATCGACTGAAATTGTTCCTCCGCGATATATCTCTCTATCATTTGGTTCATTTTTTCTTTTAACTGCCTCAATTATTTTATCTCTTTTAATATCGTATCTTCCCAGAAAATATTTGTTTCTTGAATAAAAACTTAATATGTTGTCATTAACATCGAAATTAAGAATTAATCCCGTATCTTTTAATTTTAGAGTATCAATGAGATTACCATTGAGCTTAAAATAGGATAATCTCCTTAGTTTTAAATCCAGTACATACAGTTTCTCATCACTTACTTTCACTCCTCCAGTATGCATTATTTCTGCGGGACCCTTGCCTATATTAAAAGAAATTTTAGCCCTGAGCTTTCCTTCGAAAGATCTAAATTTTAAAACATAATTTTTCCCGCTGGGTTCATATGTCATATAAAATATTTTATCTTTATATAACCCCATGCAGTTTGAAGTATTTGCAGTGAGGTATTCATCAACTTTATGAATATTTTTTATTTTACCTTTTTTTATGCCATGCTTTGGTTTGTCATTATCTATAATTTCATAATTTTGGCTGTCGCAGGCTGCTAAAATAAAAATAGAAATAATACTTAGAAATATCAGAAGTTTTCTCATTATATTCCCCCTCTTACTTAATAATGATTTAAATTACAGATTCCCCCGAATAAATTTGTTCACAGGTTATATAAAAAAACAAAATTTATTCCTGTTTATTTTTTAATTTATCCTTTAAAAACTCTTCAAGTTTATCCTTTTCTTCTTTATCCAGGTTTATTATAACTTTTGAATGAGGAAGATCAAAGTACCACTTTGCTATAAAAATACATTTATACTTATTATAATTAAGCATATGCTGTTTGAAATAATATTTTTCTACATTTTTAAAATCTATACTGTATTCAAAGCTATAAATTCCCGTATCCGTAACTGAAACTTTTCTCATGTTGGTAAAGAATCTTTTTGTAAATAGATATATAATTAAAATATCAATGGTAATGGACATCCATTCAACGCTATCGGCTTCCCAGAAAAATTCATCTGAAATTGCAAAAATAAAAAACAAAATAAAAAAAATCGATGCATATTTGCTGATTTTGGAAAAAGATTCTAAAGAAAGAACAGCTTCCGATCTTTTTTTGGATATCACCTTAAATCTGTAATAAATATTATATAAGGCAAACACAAACATCGCAGCTGCTGTAATAACAAAAAAATCCATAAATCTTAGCCCCCTATAAAATAATAATATTGATACAATTTAATTTTTCAATAAATAAATCCTTTTTAGAATCCATTAATGAAAATTATAAGAAAGTTACTTTTAATCAGATTTCTCCCTCTTTTTTAATCCCCTTTTAATAATAATCTGAATACCTCCAATAAAAAGTATGAGCAAGCCAAGGGATTCCAGATCAAACATACTAGCTAATACTGAAACGGTTGATACCTTCCAGATAAAAAGTCCAACTGCTCCCAAAGCCATTACTATTCCTGCAATTAATTGCGTTATATTGTCTACCTTTAAAATATCTGAAAACATAAATAGCATACTTTACCTTTCCTTTACTTTTAATCTAATATAAAAACATTCCCATAGCTAAAAAACCGAGTGAAACTATAAAAAGCGATATGTCCAGAATCCATAGCTTATCAGATGAATTCTCTATAAAATCAACAAATTTTGCTGAAACCTTTTCCCAATTAAATATTAATCCGATAAGTTTAAACGAAGATAAAGTTATCAAAAGAGTAATTACCCATCCATGTTTGACATAATCAAAAATTGTTCCGTACCAGGTAAGTAAAAAAACTCCAACCCCGTAGATAATCAAAAGAACAGTTGTCCAGGATCGCTTATCTTTTGAATAATGCCTTTTAGCCCATCCGTACAGTTTTTCATGAGCAAATATTCCTACAATTGATTTTATAAATGTAGCTGCAAAAAGAATAAAACAGACTATTTTAAACATAGTTTCTCCTATATATAATTTCTGGCCCACATAACAGCCTTTTGCAGCATATCAGCAGTTATGTGATGATTCATATCGGGAACTTCATAAAGCTTTAGTTTATCTTTATCTTTGTAATTGTTTATAGCTTTTTCATAAAAAGATCTCTGCCCCTCAATAGGAACTGAAGTATCAATATCTCCGTGAAGCATCAATACCGGCCTCTGATTTAACATATCAATATTTTTCATGGGATCATACTTTTTTAGTGTTTCTATTAAATCCTCTTTTGCTTCTGGAACTTCAGCTTCTTCCCTTAGTATTTTATCCATTTCAATCCAGCTGCATGCTCCGTTAAATGCAATTAGTGTTTTTATCTCTTCATTTTTTATCAAAACTCCGCTTCCTATAAAACCGCCCATAGAGCTTCCCATAACTCCTATTCTATCAGAATCGGTTTTATCATATTTCTTTATACCTGCCAGAAATCGGGAAGATTCCTCTACAGTGTGCAGCACAGTATCCCAAAAATATTTCTCTATTGCATTTTCCTCTTCAAAATTAATCGGATTTCTAACACCGTGATTTATCGCATCGGGAACGATAACCTGAAACCCATACAGTGCAATGGTGGATGCTTTAAATCTCTGAAAGTTTTTGTTAGAACTCCATCCGTGATAATAAATAACCGTAGGTAATTTTTTATTACTATTTTTTGGATAGAATCTTAAAAGAGGAATTTCACCCACTTTTTTTCTTTCTTCTTCTATAAATTTATTTTTTAAAGGAAAAATTCTTTTTTCCATACTCTCTCCTTTTGCTTTATTATAATGGATTATCGTCAAACAATTAATTATTTTTTTATTTCAATTTCTTCATCTCAATTATGTTTTGATAATTATAAATGAAAGGTTGCTTTGAATATCCCTGTTCGGTTATTAATCGGCGGGTTAAAAATTTTATAATATATAAAACTTGTTAGATAATTTAAATATATAAAAACCAGGAATACCTTTTTTGATAAAGCAAAATTAAAAAAAGAACAAAATAACACATGAAAACGATTAGATTTTTTTCATTGAAAATTCCCTTTTAAAATATGTTTCAAGAACCAGGAAAAAATAATTTTAAAACAAAAGTCTTTTTCAGCCAGAAAAATTCTATAACTATTAATTTGAAACAATTACAGGAACTAATTACTCTATTAATAAAGAAAGGATGGCTTATGAAGAAATATATAATAATTATTATCAGTTTAGTATTTATAGTTTCCTGCGGAAATGTTCAGAATGTTAACTTAACATTAAAGAAAAGTCACTCAAAGGTCCTTGATGATCAATATGCTGCGACAAGAGGAATGATTCTATTAAATAAAATCGATGACAATTTAATATGGTTTTCAAGAAAAGGATGGGCACTCGTCCTTGATAAAAACTTTAATGTTCTGGATAAAATTAAATTATCCCAGGGTAAGGGTCCGGAAGAGTATATCAATCTAACTGAAATGTTTATACTCAAAGATAATCTCGTTTATCTTTATGACCACAGATTGAGCCGATTTGTTGTTTTGAAATATAAAGATGAAAAACTTAAGAAATACGATACTATAAACTTAAACTTTTCATCGGCTCTTGGAATGGAATATAGAAATGGTATTTTTGCTGTTAATAACTTTAAATCTGAGGGTAAAAACATAAATGCTAAACTTTCATTTATAGACAGGGATCTCAATTTGCTTAAAGATATTACTATTGCAGATTTTAAGATGTCATCAAGAAAAGATTTAATGAATAAAGTCGGATGGCCTATTTTTCATAAAAACAGGGTTTACTATGTCTCTATTGGTGACGGAAATACAAGGGTGTTTAATTATAAAACTCAAAAAGAGATTAACTCTTTTTACAACAAAGATAAAAAAATGAAAATTATATACGATCACCAGGACGCAAATGTTATAACGCCAACAATAATAAAAGATAAATATGTTTTCATACCCTACAACCCCCACACCGATAAAGATTTAAAGACACCCGGGATGTATTATGAGCTATTTGATCTTGAGGGAAACTTTGTAGGAGATGGTTTTATCAAATTCGGTTTAAAAAAGATTCCCGAAAATTTAATGGAGAAGTATACAATTAATATAAGCAGGAATGGTCTTTATTTTTATAATAAAGAAACTAACAACTTTACAAAATTTGATTACGTGATAAATAAAAATAATTGATTTAAAAAATTATAAAACTAAATCCCGCAGTAATCTTTTACTGCGGGTTCTTGACTCTCTATTTATTCTCAATTTCGGCTACATATACTGTATTATCATTTTCATATTTTGAATTATATGGAGATACAAAATAATATTTTCCATCTAAAATATAGAGGAAATAGTCCTGTTTGGTATTAAGGAAATCTCCCTTTATTCTATATTTAAATTTTCCCGTTTTTTTATCAAAGACATCTACAAATCCTGAATCAATCTCTTCTATATCTTTATGATGCCTCACTTTTCTATTATCCTTCCATTCAAACTTATTAATCCCGCCTACTCCTCTTAAAACATATAGGTTATTATTATCAACCTCTATATTTGAGCAAGCTCTACCGCCATTTAGTTCAAAAGTGCCGTTCTTAAAGGTAATAATTTCAGGGGAAAGAGTTTTCTGTAATCCATCATCCACAGTATTTTCCCATACCAGACCCAGGTTTTCATTGTATTTTCGCAATAAATATTTGTTGTTATACCCTATCATCACCATGTAAATTTTATTTTCGGGGCCGATATCTGTTCTAACTAGATTTTTAATATTGAAATGTTTTATTTTTCCTTCCGGTTCTTCTCCCTGAATATATTTTTCAAGACTTCCATCGAAATTCATTTCTGCTCCGATGATATCTTCCGACATCGACATAACAGGTGCAACCAGCATGCTATCCGGAAGTTTTAGTACCCTTGTAAACCCGAAACTCATCCTAAATTTGGAACTATTTATCGGATAGGAATCTATAAAATTAAGCTCTTTATTAAACATCTCAATTGAATTTTTCTTTGCATCAAGGATATAGATTTCATTTTCGGACATCCCCATTCCCGGGATCCAGCTACCAAACTCCCCCGGTCCGCTTCCGTTAGTTAACTTCATTTCCTTAATTAGTTTTAACTCTTTATCATACAGCTGAAGATACTTATCAGAATTTTTATATGTTACTATTCCTAGTTTATCATCATTGGCTGAATGGAGATATAAATGAATTTTTGTTTTGATCGCAACTTTTTTCTTTTTAATTACTTTAAAATTTTTAATCTCTTTTTCTTTTTTTATTTTATTATTTATAATTTTGTGTCCATTTTCTTTTTTTGATATAAATTTTTCACTTTTACATGAAATAAAAAACAGTATTGAAATTAAACCTAAAAAAACGATTTCTTTTTTCATAATAACTCCTTTTAATCAATAGACACATGAAAAAACATATTGTTTCAAAACAATGAATGTTAAAAATAAGCCGGCAGGAAAAATGCCGGCTTAAAAATACAAGGATAACCCATCTTATCCCAGCATCAATGGATATCAATCTTCCCCTTTATCAATACTATTGATAACAAAATCAGGAAACTGTTGCAAGTGCTATTTTCAAAGACGTTGATATTCTTCCATACACTGTAGTATTTACTCTATGAACTGTAGTATAAATTTTATTTACATTTATAATTTTAATCAAAAATTTTTACTTGTATAATTATAAATAGTTCTTAAATTATAAAGGGTCATTTATAGATTTATTATTTGATAATACTTGTTTAATCGTTTATAATTAATTATATGAAAAGCAAAAAGATTACATTTCACGTTCCCGGGTTTATATATGAATTGCTTAAAGCTGATATAGAAAAATATAAAATAACACAGGGTGCACTTTGCAATAAAATATTTAAAACTTTTCATGATAACTATAAAGAATGGGATTTTGAAAGCAACCTTGAAAAACCTATACATTTTCAATTAAACCCAAAAAACTTTTCTTTATTTAAAAAAATAACCGAAGACAAAAAAATCCAATCCAACATATCAAAATATTTTAGAAATCTAGCTGTTACATATCTTGATAATAAACCATACCATAGAGAAAGAATAATCTATAAAAAAAATTTAGATAAAATATTTGAAGCAATCGAGAATAGAAAGAAAATTTCAATTGAATATAAAAACGAGAAAAGAATTCTGGAGCCCTATCTTATTAAAACCACCAAGGAAGAACTATTTAACTATGTTCTAAGCTGGTGTGAAACCCACAAAGAATACCGCAACTACAGACTTTCAAATTTTACTGTTAATTATGTAAAAAATGAAAGCTGGGATAATTATGATAAAAGTAAAGTAGAATCTTTTTCCGAAAATTTTGATCCATTCTTATCACAGGGGAAAATAGTTAAAGTTAAATTTACTAAAAAGGGAAAAGATCTTTTTGAAAATGTTATTTTCTACAACAGACCGGAAGTTATTGAAAAGAAGGATAAAATTTATACACTTCAGTGCAGCTTAGAAAAAGCAAAAGCCTATTTTGCTTCATTTTTTGATGAAGTTGAAATTCTGGAACCACAAAAAATAAGAAATTACTTTGGTAAAAAATACAGTAAATTATCCGAGATCTATCAAGAATAAAAATTCTTTTAAAAGGAAATTAAATGCCCAAAAACAAATTTTCATTCATCTTTAACAACCTTAATCTTAAAAACAAAACAATTCTAGATGCCGCTACCGGAGCAGGAAGAGCAACCTATAGGTGGGCAGAACAAATTGACAAACAGGGCGGACATTCCAGAATTATTAGTGTCGATAAATTTGATCTTCCAGGTGAAAATGAGAAGGAGTGGATAAGCTCCATCAAACAATCCCTTGGAGAATATGAAAAATATGTAGATATAAAAAAAGGAGATATCTTCAACCTACATTTTTTGGCTGATAACTCAATAGATATCATAAACTGTGATAATACTATAGTTTTTTTAAACAAAGAACCTCTTCAGATAATGAATGCTTTAAAAGAGTTTAAAAGAATTCTAAAACCAGAAGGAATACTAGTAATAGTATCCGAGGATACTTTTGATGATTTAACAGAAAAAAATCAAACCCAGTGGAAAAGATGGAATCTTTCTAAAGCCATCTACAATTTAAACGGAAAAACCTGGTCCACCGAACCAAAAATCAAAAATGTTATGGACGCTTTAAATATTATCGGATTTAAAAAGCAGGATTCTTTGAGGCTGAATGCAATAAAAAATACCAGCAACTATAAAACAATTGTCAAAGAATGGAAAAAAATAATGAACATCGAAATCCAAAAAATTCCCTTTTCCCATAATTTTAAAACTAATTTAAAAGAAGAAGTAAAAAAAATCTATGAAAAAGTTCTTAAAGAAAAATATATAATGACCTTCTCCTACTGGATCCTAAAAGCCGTTTTAAAAGATAGATAAAAAAATATTATCTTATCTTCCTTATCTAAATTTTTATCTTTCTTATTAATTATCTTCTTGACTTTTTGACATTAATCTATA
Source organism: uncultured bacterium (assembly GCA_964565585.1). GTDB lineage: Bacteria > Macinerneyibacteriota > Macinerneyibacteria > Macinerneyibacteriales > Macinerneyibacteriaceae > Macinerneyibacterium. The sequence goes on along the minus strand of CAZMFS010000005.1, from coordinate 5,071 downwards.
TCTTCATTTTATTAAACAAAAAGCAACAATAAAGGAGGTTGTTTTGTTAAAAAAATTCATTGCTTTAATATTAATTTCACTTCTATTTTTTTCCTGCAGCAAAAAAAATTCAGAAGATAATCCTCAAAAGGGGATAAAACAATCCAAAGTAAAATACTCTTTTGAGCCAACAGGTCTTGTTTCAGTATATTCAGAAGAAAACTCGGGGTTTTACAAAAATCAAATTTACTATCTTCAATATAAAGGAGATACCTTCGGTTTAAAATTTACAGATTATAAGGGAAATATTAAAAAAGAAATTGAATTTACAAGGGGTAACGGTCCCGGGCAATTAAAATTTATAAGATCCATAAAAATAAACAATAATAGAATATACATATACGATTCTGGAGTAAATACAATTAATATCTATGATATGAATGGAAACTTCATAGAAGAATATCAGATAAACGATACAATTGGTTCTCCGTGGTTTATAGATGTAGATGATAAGTACGCTTATTATACCGGCTTAAGAAAATACAGACTCGGAAAAATTGATTTAAAAACAGGATCCCTGAACAATTCAGTTAAGTATGCCGAGATCGATATGGAATTTAATGAAAATGATATGATAAAAGCAGGAGTAATAAAAGTAAACGACAATAATAATATGCTTTATGATATTAGATATAACAGTTCTGAAATAAAAATTTATAATAAAGATTTAAAACTAATAGATCAAATAAAATTTAATTTTAAAAAAGCTTATGAACCATATCATGTTATCAAACTACCCGATGGAGACAGCTGGTTTATGGGAGATATGAAGTTTACATCTATTTCTTTTGATAAAAACTACATTTATCTTCCCTTTGGTGGAGGTTACGGTTTAAACAGAAAGGAATTGCTATGGAAGGGTAAAACCCATCCTTTTAGAATATTTGTTTTTGACATTAATACAGGAAAATATCTTTATAAAATTGAAAATAAAAAAATAAAGAAAATAACAGGTACCGTATTTATTCACGGAGTAACAAATCAAAACATAATACTGTATGTAGAAGAATCCGGCAGTCTTGTGAAGAGATTAGACCCGAATAGAGAAAAGCGCAGTATTCAAAATATATCAATTGTTGTTCTTAACAACCCACCTTATAATTGAAAAATATTGGAGATTTCAAAGTCTATAAGAAATATTTTTATTAAAAAAAGGGATCCCTTCAGAAATTTACTTTCTGAAGGGATTCATTAAGGGAGGCCAACACTGATGAACCAACGCTTAACTCGGACGTCTCAGTAAAACAAACATATATACAAACTTCTCTGGATCCTTATCAAGCAGCTCTTTTACTATGTGCCCTCTTGTTATAAAAAATGTTACTATATAGTCATCTGTCACACCTACTATATTGAAAGATCCTTCTACATCTCGTAATCTTTTATTTGTAAATATTTTTTCAACTTCGCCATTTTTTTTATTAAAAGCAAGTAAGTTTGGGTTGTATTTCTTATACCTTCCACCGTTATTCGTAATAAACATTCTGGCTCCAATCTCTGGAGCATACACATAATTATCCGATACACATAGAGAAGTAACAAGCTGATCTCCATATATATTTGGCCCCGGGGCCACCTGGGTGGGCTCTATATCTTTTCCTACTTTATATTTAAATTCATCCACCTTTTCAAAATCATAGTTGAATTTTTCAATTCTATAAGGTTTTGATATATTCCCTATATATATGTTTTTACTATTTTTATCAAGGGCTAAAACTCCTCCTCGAATTTTATCACCAGGTTCAATCATCTTCTTTAAATGATGTTTTTTTGTAGCCACGACCTCACCGGTATCAATTTCCATTCTACCTATATAGGCCCTATTTATACTGTGAAAGAACATCGAATCCTTTAAAAAATCGAAGGAAATTATAACTCCTGTATTGCTACCAAATTCAAAACTGTCAAGATACTCTCCATCAAGAGAAAACATGGTGGTTCTTCTAAGTACAAAGTCCGTGAAATATATCCTATCATTATTTACTTTTAACCCCAGAGTATGCATCGCTTCTCCGGGGCCTTTTCCCTTTGGCACATCAAATGCTGAGATTTTTTCACCATCAATATTTCTTTTAACTACTGCAAATTTTTCTCCCAGATCCTCAATATAATAAATATGGTTTTTATATATATCTATACAGAGGCTGGAGTTGCTCGGAGTCATTCCTGTAACGTCCCATACCTTCTCAATTCTTAAGTTATCTTTTTGAATATTTTTTCCACAGCTTATAAGAATTAATATCAGCAGTATTAAAACACCTATCTTTTTCATACATCATCCTATTTTTATACATCAAGTTTAGCTCTGTATAGATAATTACTTTCAGGTTTGTAGTTATATTTGTTTTCTTCTGTTTTATTTCTTACTGATTTAACAAAATAAAAATTCCCGTTTTTAAATCCAAATATATTTTCAATTTTTTCATCGGGATTATTTTCAATTAAAATTGAATCTATATATTTACCATCAAGATTATATCTATGTAAATAAGAGCCGTCTGCTTTTGGCTGAGAAATTGCTATGACAAATTTATCCCTAATGATATTTGCTCCTGCATACCCTATATTGTTTATAGTCATACTTCTTCTATCCGAAGATGATTTTGTTTCATAATTAAAGGCTTCATCCTTAAAATGTTCAATGATTGTATCTTTTTGAATTTTCAGTTTGTCATTTTTTATACTGCAAAATTTTAATTTTTTATTAAAAACTCCAACAAGTATTAATTTCTCTTCATTAATAACTGGAAGAAATAAATTATTCACAACATAATCCTTCATTTGTTCTGAGGACATGTTCCCCATATCTTTTTTTTCTTTTGGTAGAAACTCATCTTCCAGTTCAAAATCACTGCTGTATTTTAAAATTAAACTTTCCCCCATGAAGGAATTCATATACATCTTACCATTTTTTGAGATTGCTCCAAGAGAGACCGGTTTATCAAATTTAAATTCTTCATCAAATATTATTTGATTTTCTTCAATTTTAAATAAAAGTACTTTTTGCTGATTTGAATCCAACACATGCCATCTTCTATCATACTGACCAAGAACAAGAAGCTCAGATCTATCAATATATTCTCCCGGACCTTTTCCAATTTTCTTATATTTATCAAGAATTTCTCCCTTCTTCGACAGAAGAATCAAAGAGTTGTTCCGCATATTATATCCAAAAAAATTATTTGCGACCTTGTTTAATGTTGTAAATTCTATAGGTTCATCAAGTTTTATTTTTTCAATTATCTCAAACCCGCTCTTGACTTTACTGTTTTTATTTGAACAGGATAAAATTAAAAAAATTGATATTAATATAATAGTAATCTTTTTATCCAAAACATCCTCCTTCTTTTATCAATAGACACATGAATAATAAATGATGTTTCACTTTTATAATTTTAATAAAAATCCCGGGAAAACCCGGGGAAAAAGAAAAATGAATTAAAAAGGTATTGTATAATCTATTGAAATTTCAAAATTAAATCCCGGTGTTCTATATCCCGGATAATGAACATATCCGTCAGTATCTTTTATTGACCAGACCTTATTATCGTAATAATCGGTACTTTTTTCAAGAGATTGACTATATCTTAAATCAAAAAGATTGTTAAATTTTATCCCGATACCCATATTTTTTCCTATTTCATAATTTATACTTGTATTTAAAAGAGTATATGCATCTATCTCCATTTCCGGATAAGCAGATATTTTATCTCCGATAGTTTTACTAGAAATGACAAAATTTAAATTATTATATTTATTATTTAGTCTCAAATTATACTTATATGAAGGAATCATCGGAACCCTTTTTTCGTTATTGCCCGTCTTATCTTTTACTGTATTATGAGTATAGGAACCTACAAATTTAATTTTCATATTTTTAGTTTTTAAAAGATTTATAAATCCATTAAAGGAATAAGATTTATTGTAAACTTTTTCAATATTTTTATAGTTGGTATGATAATTTTCATCATAAACTGCTTTTATGTAATCATCGTATTTTATAAATGAAAAACTGCAGCTCAATCCCAGCCGTCCATTCATAAAAACATTTTTTGATGATACAGTAAAATTTTGGCTCTCTTCTGTTTTTAAATCCGGATTGCCCGCTTTATAAAAAGATGAGGAGAAACTATCATATGCCTTTCCGTATACCTGATATAAAGTTGGATAATTTATCCCCAGACCATAATTAAATGATAATCTCAGAAGATTGTCTTTTATGGCAAATCTCTCATTAAGACCGGCTTTATAAATAAATTTATCCTTCCAGCCTGATTTTGAGGGTTTTGAATATCTTCCTACAAAGTTTAGGCTTGTATTTCTATCAATTTTGGAAAATATGCCTGCATAAAACTCCTGTGAATCAAACTCTTTTTCCTTCATATTCATGTTATAATATGTATCCTGGCGGGCAAATTCGTTATAATAATCTACACCTATTAGAACACTTGTTTTGCTGTTAAGTTCTAATTTATTTTTGAAATTTAGAGTATAATATTTTCCTGAATACTCGCTTTCTTTCGAACTTTCTTCATTGTTTCTTATACTTTCGGAGTAATTTATATTAAATTTTGTGTTAATATTTTCGAAATAGGAAAGTTCGTTTTTTAAATACACGAGATATTTTCTTTTTTTCTGGACATTGTTAGAATCTACTGCCATATTTTTAAAACTATCATAGTCTGTTACTTCTTTGAGATAATATCCACCTAACTGGGTTTTAAATTTATCAGATTTATATTTAACTTTGGTATAAATGTTGCTTCCATAAGCCCCATCTTTTTCTGAACCTTTTGGTGATATGTTATATCCTTCAGAATTCATGTAGTTTCCTGAAATATATAAATTTAAGTTCCCAAGCTTTTTGTTTAAACTAATAGTGCTGTTATATGTGTTAAAGGAACCTCCTTTTACTTTTATATTCAGCAAATCCCTTTTATATTTTGAGGTAAAAATATTAACCACCCCTGTATTAGAATTAGTTCCATAAAGAGCGCTTTCACTCCCTTTAACTACCTCAACACTTTCAACA
>CAZMFS010000004.1:17332-21544 GCA_964565585.1 uncultured bacterium | reverse complement strand
ATAAAAATTTCTTGCTATAAATCTAATTTATCTTAAAATAAACATATAGAGAATAAGGAGGTAGACCATAATGGATGGTATATTCGACAAAATATCACAATTTGAAGAGGCAGATAAAGCCAGAAAACAAAACATTTATCCCTACTTTAGGGTTATAGAATCCGAACAGGATACTGAAGTAAAAATGAACGGCCAGAATCTCTTAATGCTTGGCTCTAACAGCTATCTTGGACTTACCAATCATCCACATGTAATCAAACGCGCACAGGAATCCGTTCAAAAATATGGAACTGGCTGTGCAGGATCAAGATTTTTAAATGGTACCCTGGATATTCATTTAGAACTGGAAGAAAAACTGGCAGATCTTGTGGGGAAAGAATCTGCTCTTGTTTTCGCTACTGGGTATCAGGCAAATGTAGGAGCTATTTCTGCAATAGCATCCGATAGAAAAGATATAATTATTACAGATAAGCTTGATCATGCAAGTATTCTTGACGGTGTTGGATTATCAAAAGGAAGATTTGCTCGTTATAAACATGCAGATATGAATCATTTAGAAACAAAATTAAAAAAATATGAAGAAAAACCCAAAATTATTATTACCGATGGTGTTTTTTCAATGGATGGAGACATTGCAAAACTCGATCAAATAGTAAAGCTTGCAAATAAATATAATGCCGGAGTTTATGTTGATGATGCTCATGCTATCGGTGTTTTAAACGAAGATGGTGGAGGAACTGCAAAATATTTCGGCCTTGAAGATGAAGTAGATGTAGTAATGGGAACATTTTCCAAATCATTAGCATCTGTCGGTGGATTTATCGCTGCAGACAATGATATAATTGATTATATAAAACACAACGCCAGATCTCTTATCTTTAGTGCTTCATTACCACCGGGTTCTGCAGGCTCTGTACTGGGAGCACTGGAAGTAATGGAAGATGAACCGGAGCGAATAGAAAAGCTATGGGAAAATACAGAATATATGCTTAAAAATTTCAAAAAGATTGGATATAAAACAGGAATCGCTGAAACCCCTATTATACCTTTAATAATAGGAGACCAAACTAAAACTTTCCAGCTTTGGAAATTGTTACAAAAAAACGGGATTTTTATAAACCCAACAGTTCCACCTGCTGTACCAGTGGGTAGCTCTCTAATTAGAACAAGCTTTATGGCCACCCACACAAAAGAACAGCTGGATTTTGCACTTAAGGAGTTTAAAAAGGCAGGAGAAACCCTAGGTATAATTTAATGAAATATAAGATAAAACTAATAGTTAACCCTAATTCAGGACAAAGAAGACTTGAAGATTATCTGCCGAAGGTTTTATATATCTTTTCTAAAAACGGTTATATAGTTGATTTAGCAACAATTAATAACCAAAAAGACTTAAAAAAAAATACTTCAAACATTAATGATTATGATTATCTTTTGGTTTCGGGAGGAGATGGAACAGTAAATTCAGTAATAAATGAAACGGTTAGTAAAAATATACCTATAGGAATAATTCCAACTGGAACAACTAATGTCCTATCGATAGAGTTAAACCTACCATCCAACCCATTTGAAGCTGCTTACCATATAATTAATGAAGCAACTCCGACACCTTATGATGTAGGGAAATTCGGTGATCAATATTTTGGACTTATGGTTAGTTACGGTTTTGACGCCCATACAATTAGCAAAGTTGATAGCAATCTAAAACAAATAATTGGAGAGTATGCGTATGCTCTGGCTGGCTTCTCAACGCTTTTTACCTACAAACCAGAACCAATATATGTAGATCTTTTTGATGGAAAGGATCCTATTAAAGGATATTTTGTAGTTGTTGGAAATGCTTCTTTTTACGGTGGGAAATATAGTATTACCCCTCTTGCAAAAATGGATGATGGTTTGTTAGATATCTGCATATTCAAACAAAAAGGAGTACTTAAATCAATTTCTTATATTCTGGATGTTTTAAAGGGAACACATATAAACTCCGATGATGTTGAATACTACCAGGTGCCAAAAGTAAGATTAATTACCCAGGAAACACCCGGACAGGTTGATGGAGACCTAGCAGGTATTGAAAAAGAGCATGTTGATATTGAAGTTTGCCCAAAAGCCATTAAACTGTTAACATAAAGAAAAGGGAAAGGAATTGTTATGAAAGCAATTATTCCAGCAGCGGGAATTGGAACCAGATTGAGACCTCATACATATAATCGTCCAAAAGCCATGGTAGAAGTAGCAGGGAAACCTATTTTATCCCATATAATTGATAGAGTAAAAAAAATAGATCCCGAAGAAATTGTAATTATTGTTGGATATCAAAAAAACATGCTTAAAAAATGGATAAAAAACAAATATCCTGATTTAAATATTAGCTTCATAACCCAAAAAGAGATGCTCGGTCTTGGACATGCAATTTATATGGCTAAAGATCATATTACTGATGATAAAGATTTGCTAATAATCCTTGGGGATACTATTGTAGATATAGATCTAAAAAATTTATCCAATACAAAATATTCAAAAATAGTTACAAAACAGGTGAACAATCCTAAAAGATTTGGTATTGCTGAACTCGATACAAAAGGTTTTATTACCTCTTTAGTTGAAAAACCGGATAATCCAGCTACAAATAAAGCTTTAATTGGCGTATATTATCTTAAAAATGGCAGCTCACTATTTGAGTCGTTAAAATACATAATTGAGAATGATATAAAAACCAAAGGAGAATACCAGATAACAGATGCCCTAAACTACATGGTAAAAAAGAAAAACGAAAAAATTAAAACTCACGATATTCAAAACTGGTTTGATTGCGGAACAATAGACACTCTTCTTAAAACAAATAAGTTTCTACTGGACAAAAAATCCGATAAGAATATTGATGATAAAAAATTTCCAAAATCAATAATCATCCCTCCGGTAGAAATAAAAGAAAATGTAGAAATTGAAAATTCTGTGATCGGACCCTATGTCTCTATATCCGATAATGTCAGTATCAAAAACTGCATAATAAAAAATAGTTTAATCTATGCCAATACAGAGTTATATAATTCTTTGTTAAAAAATTCTATTATAGGAAATAAAAATTACATCAATAACCAATTTAAGGTATTAAATATTGGATCAAAATCATATATAAAGGAGAATAGCAATGGAAAAAAATAAGGGGAACTATCTATTCACTTCAGAATCAGTAACAGAAGGGCACCCCGATAAAATCGCAGATCAATGTTCCGATGCTGTTTTAGATGCTATAATTAAACAGGATGAATATGCACGAGTTGCTTGTGAAACACTTGTATCCACGGGAATGGTAATTGTAACAGGTGAAATTACAACCGAAGCTTATGTTAATATTCCCGACATTATAAGAAATACTATAAAAGAAGCAGGATATACAGAACCTCATTACGGTTTTGATTATGAGACAACTGCAGTGCTAACCTCGATAGACGAACAATCTGAAGATATTGCAAGAGGGGTTACCCAAAAACATCTAAAACAGGGAGCCGGTGATCAGGGAATGATGTTTGGTTATGCAGTAGATGAAACACCTACATATATGCCCCTTCCAATTTATCTTGCCCACAAACTAACCCATAAACTTGCAAAAGTCAGAAAAGAAAAAGTACTCGACTTTTTAAGACCGGATGGTAAAAGCCAGGTTACAATTGAATATGAAGGTCATGTTCCAAAAAAAGTAGACACAGTAGTTTTATCTGCTCAGCACGAAGATACAATAGATCCTTATGATTTAAAAAATCAATTAATTAAACACGTAATAAATCCTGTTTTAAAGAAAGAATGCAAAAAGAATAATATAGATATTGAAGATGTTAAATATCACATAAACCCCACCGGCAGATTTGTTGAAGGTGGACCAAAAGCTGATGCTGGTTTAACTGGAAGAAAAACTATTGTTGATACATTTGGAGGCTTTGGTGCTCACGGTGGTGGAGCTTTCTCCGGCAAGGATCCGTCAAAAGTCGACAGATCTGGTACTTATGCTGCAAGATATGTTGCAAAAAATATTGTAGCTGCAGGACTTGCAAAAATGGTATCAGTTCAAATAGCTTATGCTATAGGTGTAGCTGAACCTGTATCCATATATATAAATCAATTTGGTACTGGAAAATATTCCGATGAAAAAATAGCTAAAGCTGTTAAAAAATCTTTTGACTTTAGACCTGGAGCAATTATATATAGACTTGA
>CAZMFS010000004.1:0-17322 GCA_964565585.1 uncultured bacterium | reverse complement strand
GAACTCAGAAGACCAATCTATAAAAAAACTGCTTCTTACGGACATTTTGGTCGTGAATTACCCGAATTTAGCTGGGAAAAAACAGATTTAACAAAGGATATTCTGAATAATTTATGACTATGAAAAGAAAAAAAATATATATCTGGTTTTTTATAATAGCTATCGTTTTACTTTTTAACGGTTGCGGATACTTTAATCTTTTCTACAATGCAAAAAAGTACTACAATCAGGGTAATTATAAAAAATCAAAAGAAAAATGTAAAAAAATAATCGCCGACCAGGACTATAAACATCTTCATGATGACTCTTATTTTATTCTAGGGAATATCCATTATAATATGAAAGAGAATAATAAAGCTTATCTATATTATGAAAAAATCGTTAATAATTACAAAGATTCAAAGTATTATATAAAATCTTTAACAAAAATGATTAAAATATTGATTAATAATAACAATTTCCAAAAAGCTTATTCTTTCTATAACGAGCACATAACGGAGAATATGGAAAAAGAAAAACAGCTTAAATATATATATGCTGAACTTTTAATAGAACTAAATTTTTATAAAGAATATAAAAGTTACTTAGAATCTATCTCCCAAAAAGATAGTGATTTTCCTGTTTTATGGGCCTATTATTATTACAAGGAAAAGAATTTTGAAAATCTTTTTAATATTATAAAACAGATTGAGCCAACTAAAAAGAAACAAAAGCTAATATTGGCTTTATACACCAAAGATTTTAATTATAAACTTTTTAACAGATACTATAAAAATAAACAAAAATATGCATTCTTAGAAGACCTGCTATATCCTGAAATCAATATCAAAAACATTGAAAAATACTATGATCTGATTAATAAACTATCAAATAATCTAAGAACTAAACTTATTCAGGAATTTTTGTTTAAAGCAATAAGAACCAACAAATATGATAAGGCTGGACAGTTAACTGCATTATTTACTTCAATTAAAAAACAAAAGGAAATGTCCGAAAATACTCAAATTGAATACTCGGTCAATCTCCAAAACAATTTTAAAAAATACAGGGATCTTCCTAACAAATGGGATTACTTAATTCATGATAATAGGGATTATTATCTTATAGAAAAAACCTCCTCAAAATGGTATTTATATGCGCTTAAAAACAATATTTGGCGTGAAATTTCAATGAAAGCCTCTCCTTCTACATACCCATCCAATTTTATACCTGTTTGGGATGAAAATCATAAAAGATGGCTTTTTTTGGAATTTGGAACTTCTAAAATACATTATTTAACAAGGGATAACTTTAAATGGGATACAATCACTTTAGAGGGCGAAACAATAGAAAATATCTCAAAAGAAAATGTTTTTATCGACAATGATACTATTTATCTATTTTATAAATTATCCAAAATATACCAAATCAAAATAAAGGATAACAACCTATTAAGTATGGAAGAATTTGATATTAAAGGATCCTCCCCTGACTTAAAAGAATATACCTTTATCCCCAACCTAAAGAATAATCAATTTATTGTTGTAGGAGGAAGGAAAAACGAAATAAAAAACTTTAATGCATATATATTAAATTATAATCAAACTCCACTAAAATGGCAAACTGCATATTTAAATTCTGATTTAAATTTCTTTGAAAATACTGTAAAAACTTTCAATTCACAAAATAACAATCTTATTATCAGTTGGCAAAACAACAATCCAGATCAGATAAACAATATTTATACGTGGAATTATAATAGAAAAGAAAAAATAATAACCGTACAAAAATGTATGAATACTCCTGAAACTGTGGATGATTTTTTTGAATATCAGTATCTATTTGAAAATAAAAATCAATTTCACCTGTATTATCAGGACCCTGATGTTTCATATAACAATTTAAAGCTGCTTAACATAAAGTTTAATCTTAACAGTTCAAATATTACTAAAGAAATTGATGATGAAACCAGATCATCTTTTTTAATTGAATCTTTATCCGGTGCAATTTCAGACTCATATTTTAACGATATTATATATGGGCTGGAAAAAATATTACAAACCAAGAATATAACCCAAAAAGAGATTGGTGACATTTATCTAATATATTTTAAAATGCCCAAGGAAGCACAAAATTTTTATAAATCCGCACTAAGAGATAATCCAAATGATATCAAACTGCTGTATGCTCTCGGATATTTACATTTCAAACACTTAAAAAATTATCAAAAAGCTTTAGAATATTTTAACGATTTTAAAGAAAAAGCTTCTGAATCAAATATTTACATTCAGGATGCTAAAAAATTTATAGATTATATAAAATCAAAAAAATAATTAGGTGACATCCAGCTTTTTTATTTCTTTGTGTAATAGTTTGCTAAAATCTTCTGATATATACTTATAAGTAAAATTAATCGAATTTTTAATTGCTTTTTCATCCGAACTTCCATGACCAACCATTACAGGTTTCTTGATACCTAAAAGAGGAGCACTCCCAAATTCCGAATAATCCATCTCTTTAAGTAATCTTTTTAAGGACGGTTTTAAAAATAAAAGTCCAATCTTTGCAAAAAAGTGTTTGGCAATCTCGGTTTTGAAAATTTTAAAAATAAATTTAAAAATGCTTTCAACTGTTTTTAATACAATATTGCCTGTAAACCCATCACAAACAACGACATCCACATCCCCTGACAGGATATCTCTACCCTCTACATTACCAACAAAATTTAAAAAATCAATATCACTAAGCTGTTTGTTTGTTTCTTTTGTTAGCTTGTTTCCCTTTTTTTCTTCTTCTCCATTACTTAATAGTCCTATTTTAGGGTTCTCCTTATTAAAAACCATTTTTGCATATATTTCTCCCATTAAAGCAAATTGTAATAGATGTTCCGGTTTTGCATCTGCATTTGCACCGGAATCAATTAAAATAGTTTCTCCATAAGGGGTGGGAATAATTGTAGCAATTGCTGGTCTTTTAACCTCCTCAATTCTTCCTATCTGCATTAACGCATGCGTCATAACAGCTCCTGTATTTCCGGCACTAATAAAGGCATCGACCCTATCATTATCCAACAAGTCCATTCCTATTTTTATTGAAGATTCTTTTTTCTCCCTTAAAGCTTTGGTGGGGGATTCAGACATCCGAACTTCCTCTTCTGCATCAATAATTTTTAACCTGTTTGGATCATAGCTAAACTTTTTTAATTTTTCTCTTAAAACTTTTTCTTTACCAACCAAATATATTTTGATATTTTTATTTTCTCTTAAAGCTTTAATTGCCCCCAGTATTTCAGAATTTGGTCTCTTATCTGATCCCATTGCATCTAAAGCTATCTTTTTCATAATAACTCCCTTCAAATATCCAATCCTAACCAGTGTCTTATTGATTTTTCATAATTTAAAATCTCGTTTTCTTCGAAAAATATATCTATTTCTTTTCTCGCACTTTCAATAGAATCTGAGGCATGTATTAAATTAAACTGAGTATTTATACAAAAATCTCCTCGAATTGTTCCGGGCTCTGCTTCGTTAGGAGTAGTGGGGCCAACCAATTTTCTACCTATGTATACTGCATTATCAGCTTCCCAAACCATTGCTACAACAGGTCCCGATGTAATAAACTCAAGTAAATTATTAAAAAATTCTTTATTTTCGTGTTCCTTATAATGTTTTCGGGCCATTTCTTCATCCATTCTTAAAAGCTTAAGCCCAACAAGTTTTAATCCTTTGTTTTCAAATCTTTCTATAATTTCACCTAAAAGAGCTCTCTGTATACCATCCGGCTTCACCATTATAAATGTTTTTTCAACCATTTTATTTTTTCCTCCTCAATTTTGATAATACTTCAAAATGATAGGTTCTAGGGAACATATCATATATATAATAATCTTCTAACCAATATTGTTCCAGTTTCTTTAAATCCCTTGTAAACGTTTTATAATTGCAGGAACTATATATTATATCATTAAATTTATTATTTTTAATATATTTAACTACTTTTTTTGATAATCCTGCTCTGGGAGGATTAACAATTAATAGATCTCCTCCTTCTAATTGAACTGTTTCATTAAATAAGTCTTTTTTAATTATATTAAATTTGCTTTTATCTAAATTCATTTTTTCTATGGATTTGTTGGCTAAATATAATGATAACTCATTATTTTCAACCATTGTAACTCTTTCAAAAAGATCCTGAATATAAAGAGAGATTGTCCCAACCCCGGAAAAAAGTTCAACAACCCTATCATACTTTTTTTCTTCTTCTTTAACTAACGCTTTTATTCTATCAAGCCATTTTCCATATAAATCATCATTAGCCTGAAAAAAGGTATCTGGAGAAATATGAAAAATCTTCCCTTTGTATTTTTTCTCTCCGTGTTTTAGCTTATCCGGTGTGGTTTCCTTACTTTCATATTTAGGATACCATCTGGCAAGTATTTTATCATCACTTTTCACTATTCTAATTTCTCCATCATAATTGTTCTTCTTTTTTTGTACTATTTCCTTCAAATATTTGTTTATATCTTCATCCATAAGCATGCAGTTATCAATATTGTTTATATAATGGGACATTCTGGGATGCATCCCTGCTTTATTGTGAGTTATATCAAATTCAAGGCTATTTCTATAATTATATATGTTTGAGAATATATAATCTGAAGGCTCTTTTTTTAAAAACTTCACTGCCTGCTTGATTTTAATCTCTTTTTCCCTATTATATGATATATGCTGAAAGCAGCATCCCCCGCAATGGTAATAATATTTACATTCTGGTTTTATTCTGTGTTTTGATTTTTTTTTAATTTTATGAATATCTGTACAGTAAAGCCTTTTTTTCTTAGAAAAAATTTTCCCTTCAACTATTTCTCCAACATCGGTATACAGAACTTGAATATCTTTATCGTTTATTTTGCCAAGGAAGAATCCTCTTTTTGACAACTCTCTAATCTCAATCTCTTCAAATTTCATGAATTTATTCTACCACAATTAATTACTATGTAAATATTGATTTAATTCTAAATCTGTTTTATACTTCTAAATATGAATATAAATGTTATGAAAATTTTTTTTGTTTTCATAGGTGGGGGAATCGGTGCGCTAAGTAGATACGGTTTAAGCGGTTATATTTATAAACATACCTCTATAAATTTCCCCTTTGGAACACTAGCTGTAAACTCCATAGCTCTCTTTCTTTTGGGTCTTTTTTGGGGGTTTATTGAACATTTTTCCTTTTCATCCACCTTTAATGTCTTTTTTGTAATTGGTTTTGTTGGAGGTTTTTCAACCCTTGCAAGTTATCTTTTTGAAACTCTACAGATGCTTGAAGACGGGCAGCTTTCCTGGAGCTTATTAAATATTCTTGCAACAAATGTTTTAGGATTTGTGGCGTTAATAGTAGGGATTTATTTTTCCAAATCAATTTTATCCTATATAAAATAGGGAGTGAAGATGAAAGATTTTGAAAATAAATATAAATTAAAAATCTATATTGGGGAAGATGATCAGTTAAAAGGCGAATCTCTTTATCAAAAAATTATTTCTAAAGCAAAAAAATATAACATTAGAGGGGCTACAGCCGTTAGAGGTGTTATGGGCTATGGCAAAAACAAAAACCTACATTCCTCTAAATTTATCAGGTTATTCAACAATCTTCCAATTGTCATCGAAATCATAGATAAACAAAAGAACCTAATTCCTTTTATTGATTATCTTAAAAAGAATATAAATTCAGGATTTATGACTTTGGAAAAAATTCAAACATACTCCTTTGAATAATATGTTTTGATTATTACCTTGATAATGAATTAAATATAATTACAATGAAAAGGAAATGAATTATAAAATTATAATGAAGAATTTTATTATATTAATAGTAGTTTTCTTTCTTTTTATTTCACCTGTATTTTCAGAAAAAAAAGAACTTAATTATAGTGCTAATAAAATACAATACGAAATTAGTAAAAACAAAATAACTTTAAGAGGAAACTCTACTGTAGAATATAAATCAATGACTTTAAAAGCAGATACTATATATTTTTTTACAGAAAAGGAGATTCTTTTAGCTGAAGGAAATATTGATTTTGCATCAGAATCAAATGATTTTAGCGGAAAAAAACTTCTTTATGATTTAAATTCTCAAAAAGCTATTTTATATAATGCCCGGGCACCAATTGAAAAAGGAGAAGTCTCAGGAGATACTATTTTATACGAAGATGAAAAATATTTATATGGGGAAAATACATCTTTTACTACTTGTAAAAAAATTAACCCCCATTACTCCATAAAATCCAAGAAAATGAAGGTAATTAAAAATAATAAAATTGTTGTTTCCCCTCTGATTTTTTATATAGGTCATGTTCCGGTTTTTTATCTTCCCTCCTATTTTATCCCTATTCCAGAAAAAAGGAAATCCGGATTCCTTCAACCCCAAATCTCAAATAATAAAGTGGATGGAATCTCATATACCCAGCCGTTTTTTTTAGTATTAAATAGATTTTCTGATCTTACCTATACATTTAAATATATGTCCAAAAGAGGATTAAAACAAACTGCCGAAATAAGATATAAAACCCAAAACGGTTCTGGAAACCTAGAAGGGGAATATCTCGATGATAATATATCCAATAGGGAGAGATGGCAATTTACAGGAACTGCAAACCACCTTTTTAAACCATCAAACATCAAACTTTCTTTTAAAGCTAATTTTTTTAGTGATCAAAATTATTTTAGTGATTTTGGTGAAAACATCTATGATCGGACCCGAAATCAGGCTTCTTCCTATCTAGTTTTAGAAAAAAACTTTAGTAATAACATTTATACAAAGTTAAAAACTTCTCATTTTCAATCCTGGCAAAATACGGAAAGCGGATATACTGAAGAGGTTAAAGATTCTCTCCCTCAATTTAATGCTATCCTCTACTCAACCCAGATCCTCCCAAAATTATACATTTCTGCAAACAGCGTTACAGAAAATCTTTATATAAACAATAGCTTTAAACAGATTTCATTTCAAAACGATATTGATCTAACCTACAAACATACCCTTTTTAAGCACTTTCAATTTACAGAAAACCTTACAAACAATCTGGATTATTATAAATTAGAATCAACCCAGATGAAAAGATGGATCCCAAATTTTAATCTATCATCCTATTTTAAAATATACGGCTATTTCAATATTCTTAACATCGGGGCTTCTGATAAAATTAAACATATTATAACTCCCAGAATAAGCTACAACTATATTCCCGACTTAACCCAGCAAAAATTTAAAAATAATAATTTAAATCCTATCAATGAAAGTTCAACTTTAAATTACAGTATATCAAACTCTTTTCTAACCAAAATTACTGAAAGCAAAAAACATACATTTCTTACTTTCTCTACATCCACCAACCAAAATCTTTTAAAAAAGACTAAGCAGTTTAGTAATCTTTCAAATTCCGCAGAAATCACACCTTATATAAACGAAGATCTTAGACTATCTCTTAAATTTTTCCATCAATATAATATATATGAAAAGAACTCTGAAAATTTTTCTACTTATTTATCAGCATATTATAATACAAAAAATCTCTACTCGAATATTATACTAAATTACAGTAAAAACTATGAGTCTGATAATAAAATAGCCTCTCTAAGATCCAATACAAATCTAAAAATTACAAAAAACTGGAGATTAACTCACAATTTGCTATACGACATTGAGGCTAACGAAATTCGAAATCAAAGTTTTGGTTTATCAAGAGACCTACACTGCTGGAAAATTAATATAGAATGGGAAAATAGAGAAAACGGGTTAATTAATTACAAATTCTTTATTGGACTTAAAGCCTTTAAAGACCTAAAATGGGACTATACCCAGGAAATTAAAACAGGAAAGGAGCAATATGATTGGTAAACTGCATCCTGAGGAATTAAAAAAATACGTTCTTAAATATAGAGGCGCAGAAAATAATAGTGTAGTATCGGGTCCGGATATTGGTGAAGATTCTGCTGTTATTAAAATATCATCAGAAAAATACCTTCTGGTATCATCGGATCCAATAGTCGGTGCAGATAACGAAAATATAGGGAAATTTCTTATTGAAATAAATGTAAATGATATTGCGGCCAAAGGTGGAGACCCAAAATACATTATGCTTAATATTATTGTTCCTGAACATCTTGGAAAAAAATATATTGAAAGTACAATGGAAGATATTGACAGTAGCTGTAAAAAATACGGAATCTCTATTATAGGAGGTCATACAGAAATAACAAATAAATATACTAATCCTTTTATAACAGCTACTATTCTGGGCGAAACTGATAAACTATTCAGTGTAAAAAAAGCAAAAAAGGAAGATCTTCTCTTTTTAATAGGAAAGCCTGCTCTTGAAGGAACATATATCTTATACAATGCACACAACAAAAAACTATCCAGCCTTTTAACAAAAAATGAAAAAAAACAAATCTCATCCTATATAAAAAAACTTTCTGTTTATAATTACTCCAAATCTATAAAAGAATTTGCAAAATACATGCATGACCCCACAGAAGGTGGAATCTGGGGAGGTTTATCCGAAATTGAAGATTTACTTAACAATCTTACTATTGAGTTTTTTGACAATATAAAGCTTCCTTCTCCTGTAAAAAAAATTACAGACTACTTCAAAATTGATCCTTTGAAATTAATTAGTTCTGGGGCTTTGCTTGCTATCATTCCTTCCTCCAAAAAACAAAACCTAATAAAAAAACTAAATAAAGAAAAACACCCATATGCTATTGTTGGAAAAATTACAGATTCTTCTGATTTTAAAAAGGACTATAAGGAAGCTCTCTGGGATCATTTATAATCCAGATTATTAAAAACCAACTTTATGATTGTATAATATCCCTTCTTAGAATCAATTTCAATATATCCATCGTATTCATTTACAATTCTTTTTACAATCGACAACCCTAATCCCATAGAGTCGCGATCCGTTCGGGAGTCATCCTTTTTGTAAAATTTTTCAAATATCATTTTTTGATATTTTTTTTCAATTCCCTCCCCGTTATCTATTATATTTATTATGATTTTATTCTTTATATTTTTCACTTTAATCATAACCTTTTTATCATTGCTATTATTATATTTATAAGAATTCGAAATTATATTATCAAAAATCGTTTTAAAATCTTCTCTATTAATCCTTATCTTTAACTTTTTTGGACAGTCCAGCTTAATTTTCATGATGTTTTTATATTTATTTACATAGTTCTCTAAATTTTTGCGTATGCTTATCCAATCTTTATTTTTTTTATTATTCCTATCAAAATGCTTTATTCTTTTTATCAACCTTTCGAGATTATTTACTTCTTTTAAAATGAGCTTCAAATTTGATTTAGAATCTTTAATAACATCATCAAGAATTCCTTCGATGTTTGCCCTTATAATAGATATAGGGGTTTTTATATCATGTGATATGTTAGTAATAAATTCTCTTTTTCTTCTTTCTTCTTCATCAAGAAGCTCTGCCATATTCTCAACACCATTTTTTAAAGGGAGAAACTCTTCAGATTCCGCCTCTATATCTACTTTATAATTTCCTTTTGCAATTTGTAAAAATTTATCTTCAATCCTCCCAAAAATGCTTAATATTTTTTTAGAAAATTTGTTTGAAATATAAAAGAATACAACTATTAAAATCATCAACAAAATAAAAGAATAGATAAAGAGAATTTTTAAAAAATTCCGTTCCCTTTGTGAATATATTCTATTTTTTCTAATGAAAACATCCAGATATTTACTTCTATCCTTGCTATATACCTTTTTTTTATTAATTTTTAAAAAATCTTTTTTTTCCACTGGATGTGGAATAGCCCTTAACAAAGATCCATCCTTGTTATAAATAACAAACGCCATATAAGGCATTCTGCTCTCCAACATAGGCATCATATGGCCTATAGAGCCCCTCATACCCCTATTTCTCATAAAATGATTTCTTCTATTTCTTCTATTGTTTAATAATCTATTATAATTTTCAAAAATATGTTCTTTAATCCGAGGAATTCTTTCCCTATACCTATCTATAACTACCGTTCTATATTTATAGTTAAAAATTAGTATAATAGAAACATATAAAAGAATAAATCCAATAATCGATGGTAGAATAAAATAACTAAAAATTTCATTTTTAAATTTTTTCATTTCTCGCTTTTGAACCTATATCCCTTTCCATAAACTGTTTGTATAAATTCAGGGTTTTTCGGATCCTTTTCTATCTTTTTTCTTATATTTTTTATGTGAGTATCGATTGTTCTAAAATATGAGTTTGAACTATCAAAAACTCTATCATAGATCTGTTCCCGTGAAAAAATTCGTGAAGGATATCTTGTTAATAGATAAAGTATTTCAAACTCTTTTGTAGAAAGATTCTCAATCACTTCATTGTAAACTTTTATATTCATAGAAGAGGGATAAATTTCAATATTTTTAAAAACAATATTTTCTTTAAATTCTATTAGGTTTGTTCTTTTTAAAACCGATTTAACCCTTTCAACTAAAATTTTTGGACTGAAGGGTTTTGTAATATAATCATCAACCCCTATCTTAAATCCCTCAAGTATTTCATTTTCTGCATCCTTTGCAGTCAGCATAATTACAGGAACATCTTTTATTCTTTTTATCCATTCAAAAACTTCATCCCCGCTTTTTTCTGGAAGCATTCTATCAAGGATTAATAAATCAGGATCAAAATAATTAAAATCTTTTAATGCGTTACTTCCATCTTTTGATGTTTTAGTTTTAAATCCCTCTTTTTGTAAATATTTCTCAACTACAGAAGCAATCTTTAACTCATCTTCTACGATTTGAATTTTTATCATCTCTCACCTACTGTTTAAAATAAATTTCCTTTACTATTTCTTCATCAAAATAGCTATTTATTTTTTTTATAAGGTCCTCTTTTTTTAACATCATCTCCTGTATCCATACAGAAGAGCTACACTTTACATTTAATCTTTTCTTCCTAATAATAGTAGGTTCTGTATTTTTTGCAATATCCTCCTCAACTATTTTCTCCCAGTTTTTTTTTATTCTTGAAATTTTATTATCAAATTTATTATCTATTAAGTTTTTTATTATTTTTCCTAAATCATCCATTATTACCTTCAATTACTCCATTTTTAATTTTAATATAATAACTTTCTCTTTTTTTAAAAAATTTATCGTCCACCACAGTAAAAAAACACTGCATATCAAAATTTTTTATTATATTAAATATTGCTTTTTTCCTTTTACTATCCAGCTCAGCTAAAACATCATCCAGAAGTAAAAAAACATTATTCGACACATCTTTCATTATCTTTTCAACTACAACAAGAATAAAGGAAAGAATAAAACTTTTCATTTGTCCCTGAGAGGCACTCACTTTAAGTTTCTTTTTATTAAAAATTATTCTATATTTATCTCTGTGGGGACCAGTCTGTGTAGTTTGTCTCTCAAGATCTCTTTTTAAATTATCCTTGAACTTTTTCCTTTTATAATTAGAATCATATTTAATTTTAACATTTAATTTTTTATTGAATATCTTCTGGTAATATTTATTTATTTCTAAATTAATTTCTTCTACAAACTTTTTTCTTGAATCAATTACTTTTTCTGCATATTTTATAAAAAAATCATCCCATATTCGAATCTCTTTTTTGCTTGGATTCTGCTCTTTTAATAGAGCATTTCTCTCTCTTAATATTTTTTTATATTTTAAAAGGTTTTGTTTATACTCTCTAAAAAAAAGCTCAATATATTTATCAAAAAATCTTCTAATTTCATTTTGATAAAAATACACCATATTAAAGATTTCTCTGGAGAGAATTATAGGATAGAAGCTATAAAAAAATTCAGAAGATTTTAACTGGCTACCATCTACTCCATACTGTAAATTTTTTTTTTATCATAATATAGATAAAAATTATCATAAGTATAATTTTTTACAGAAAGATCGAGTCTAAAAAAGTCTTCTTCCCAGTTTATCATATCTTTTAACCTTGCTTTTCTGAAACTTTTTCCTTTAAAAAAAAGATAAATTGATTCTAGTAAGTTGCTTTTTCCTGAACCGTTTTCTCCACTTATTACATTTATGCCCGGTTTAAAATCAATATTTTGCTTTTTAAAATTCCTAAAGTTTCTAAGCTCAATTTTTTTTAGTTCCATAATTATTCCAAAATAGCAAGTGGCATAATAACCCAGAAGTAATTATCCTCCTGCTCCGTTTTTGCCACTATAGCACTCTCTTCATCATAGATATCAAGTTTTATACTATCCTTAGAAACAGTTTTAAGAATATCCTTCAAATATTTATAATTTAAATCAAGTCTAATTTCATTTTCATCATAATTAATTTTAAATTTATCTTCTGCTTTGCCAAGCTCTTCCAGTTTGGCTATCATTTTAAGCTGATTTTTGCTAAAGAAAAAAGAAACTCTACCGGTATCACTTTTAATAAATGCAGATATCCTCCTAAAAGTATCAAGAAGATTCTCTTTTTTGATTACTGCCGTTTTGTCATTTATTGTAGGGATTACCTTCTCATATTTTGGATATTTTGCATCTATCAATCTTGATACTAGCTCAACATCGTCTAGTTCAAACTTGATATTCTGTTTGCTGTAACTAATTTTTACATTCCCGGAATAGTTAATCTTCATCAATTCTTCCAATATTTTTCTTGGTACAACAACCCTGATTTCCCCATCTGTATTATTTTCTATTTTGGATGTTGCTTTTGCTAAAATATGCGAATCAGTAGCAACAAGATTAAGAATATCGCCTTTTTTTTCAAATAGAATTCCCCTAAATACATATCTTGCACTATCTTTTGCTGTACCAATTATTGTTTTAGAAATCATCTGGTTCAATTTATCAAAATCAATTTCAAAACTTTCCTCTTTCTCTATTTGGGGAAATTTGGGATAATTATCCGCATCCATAACGGATACAGTAAAGTTTGTTGACCCTGAGGAAATATATGCATTTCCTTCTTCTATAACAAAAGCTACCTCTTCCTCGGGAGATTCTGATAATATACTTGTAAGCTTATCAGCTGGAATTGTAGTTTTTCCATCCTCCTCCAAGTTATATACAGGTAATTTATATCTTATTCCTACTTCCAGATCGGATCCTTCTATCCTAAGACCGTCATCGGAAACGTCTACAAGCATATTCTGCAGGATCGGTTTCATTGACTTTTTATTTATTATGTTTTTGACTATATTAATTTCATTGAGAACCTCACTTCTTTTTAAAGTAAACTTCATTTTATCTCCCCTCACTTATTTAAATAAGTTATTACTTTTTCAATTTCGTTTTTAAATGTTATATCCTCATCCATCATTTCTTCGATTCTATTACATGCATTAATAACTGAAGAATGGTCTCTTCCTCCAAAAGATTTTCCAATTGCTTTTAAGGTTTCATTTGTATGTTTCCGTGCAATATACATTGCTACAAATCTTGGTATGACAAATTCTCTTTTCCTTCTCTTGCTTTCTAAAATACTTACCGTTAAACCGTAGTATTCTGCTACTTTTTCTTTAATCATGCTCAAGGACATTTTTTGCAGATTGTTATCAAAAAATTCTGACAGTAGAGCATTTATATCATTTACACTTAAATCCGAGGTGGTTCCCGATATTCTGCTGTAAAAACTTATTCTTCTTAAGCATCCTTCAAGTTTTCTAATATTACTGGTTACATTATTAGCTATGTAAAAAATTATATCATGGGGAAGGTTCATGTTCCACTTTTCTGCTTTTTTCTTCAATATAGCAACTCTTGTTTCCAATCTAGGTTTTTTAATATCGGTAACAAGACCCCATTCAAATCTTGTAATTAATCGGTTTTCAAGTTCAATTTCTGATGGTGGTCTGTCACTTGTAATAACAATCTGTTTGTTAAGCTTATATAGATCATTAAATGTATGGAAAAATTCTTCCTGAACAGATTCTGCTCCCTCTATTACATGAATATCATCAACTAGTAAAACATCCACATATCTATATTTGTTTCTAAAATTTTCAGTCGACCTATTTTTTATTGATTCTATCAATTCATTTCTAAATTTATCTGCTGTAACATAACAACATTTAACATTTTGCTTTTTATGTTTATATATTCTATTTCCTATGGCCTGCATTAAATGAGTTTTTCCTAGTCCAGATTCTCCGTATATAAAAAGGGGATTATATATAGATTGCCCAACATTTTTAGCAACAGCGACAGCAGCTGAATAGGACATCTCATTACTTCTTCCGATAACAAAATTATTAAAAATAAAATTATTATTTAAATCATTTGAATATGTATTCTTTTTAAAATCATCCTTCTTTCCCGCTTCAATCTCTACTTCTTCACTTTCGCTAAACTTATCAGTTATTTTAAATTCAAGTTCCAGATCTTCATCATCTGTTTTATTTTTAAGTATATAATTGAGGTCATCTTCAAATAACAATCTAATTCTTTTTAAAAATATTTCATCAGGTGATTCAAATCTTATTGTATTATCTTTTTTTACAACATTAATTTCCTGAAATAAGTTTTCTACATTTCCTTTATCAATCTTTAATGATAATTTATCCATTATGTAATCTTTTATGCTACTCATTTTCTCACTCCCAAAATTCCTTTCACTTACTAAGTTTATTATTTATCAATATCTTTTCAAGATTTTTTTAAAACTTTTTATTTTGTTTTATATTAATAAGTTATAAACTATATTTATTATAGTTTACATTAAAAATTCTTATCTTTTATTCTTTATAAACAATGTAATTTGTTAAATATCAACCAATTACAATAGTTGTAATATCTATATATCACTACTATTAAACATTAATTAACAAGTTATCCACAATAATAATATTTATGTATAGAATATTAAAGTTTATTTTTTGTTAGTTCTTTGTGAATAATTATGTATTTATCCACAATATCATTTTCTTTATCTTTTTTATATACATTCAATGAATACCTCCTTAATAGTTTATCAACAATCTTTTCTTTTGTAAATTCTTTATATTTTTATAGTTTTAATCTTGTTTACATATTAACATTACCTACTACTACTTCTTATATTTTTTTTAATTAATAAAATATTATTAGAAGATAGAAAGTATAAATATGACTTGACATTAATTTTATTCTTTGATACCTTTTTTTAGCAGGAGGAGTGGCAGAGTCTGGCTGATTGCGGCGGTCTTGAAAACCGTTGTGGCTTCGCGCCACCGTGGGTTCGAATCCTACCTCCTCCGTTTTTTTTATTTTATAATCAATGCAAAAAGGAGAGATGGCCGAGTGGCTTAAGGCGCATGATTGCTAATCATGTGAAGGGCTTAAAGGCTCTTCCGAGGGTTCGAATCCCTCTCTCTCCGTGCTTTATTTTTCTTTTCTTATATTCAAATGGAGAGGTGCGAGAGTGGCTAATCCGGCGCGATTGGAGATCGCGTGTATCATATTTTGATACCGTGGGTTCGAATCCCACCCTCTCCGTTATCAAATTAAATCTTAATTATTGATTTTTTTTAAAAAAGAGCTATTATATATTCAAAATAAAATGTATTGGGTGGATTATAATGTCATTAGTTATTAAAAGTATAAAGCAGGGATATTACTCAACGAGAAAGTTTTTTATATCAAATTTTTCCCTTCTAAAATTTATTTATGTACTCTTTCTAATATTACTTGTTAAGTCTTTTTTTATTTTCCGGATTAGTATACAGGGTTTAAATTATTCACTACGATATATATTATTTTCTCTTTTTTATATTTTTATATCCAGGCTTTTTTATCTAATTTTTTATAATTCATTAAGATTAAACAAAACGAATCTTTTTGCTGAAATAAAACGTTTTGCGATTCCTTCTCTTTTTCTTCTTGTTTTTGAAATTTTCTATTATGTTTATAACGATTGTTTTGGATATATTACAGATCATTTAAATTTTGCAAATATTGATTCAGGTAACTTTTTATTTTCTATTCTTCTTTTATTAATAATTTTATTTGTATTTCTTTTAATAGTTTATATGAGGATTAATCTTGTAATTTATTATCTAGACAACAATAAAAATAGTTTTGCTTATAATTTAAAAAACTCATTTTTAATAATAAAAAATAATTTTGTTGATTATCTTAAATTTATACCAATTTTTATTATCCTTGAGGGATTTTTAACACTAATTTTCACTTTTTTGTTAAATAATTTAAATAGTTCGGTAGAAATATTTTTTATCAAAATATTTTTTCTCATAATTATTTATCCTGTTTATATTTTCTATCATTATTTATATTTATTTTTTATCTATAATATATCATCTTATCCACCAAAAGAAAAAATAAACTTTATAAGCGATTTTTTAATAGTAAAATAAACATGGGATCTAAAAGGTGATAAAATGAAAATAGCATTTTTTGATTCCGGTATGGGGGGGATTACAGTACTTGCTGATTCTTTTAACTTTTTTAAAAATCAAGAATTTATTTACTATGCCGATACCAAAAATGTACCTTATGGATTAAAATCGAAAAAAGAGGTAAAAAAATATGTTTTCAATGCAGCAAATTTTTTAATGAAAAAAAATATAGATGCACTTGTAGTTGCCTGTAATACTGCTACCAGTATAGCCATTAATGATTTAAGAAAAAAATATGAAATTCCGATTATTGGTATGGAGCCAGCAATAAAACCTGCAGTTGAAAGAAATAATAAGAATAATAAAAAGATTCTTGTTTTAGCCACAGAACTTACCCTAAAAGAGAAAAAGTTTAATGATTTAGTTAGTTCACTAAACAGTGAGGATATTATAGAACCCTATCCTTTATCAAAACTTGTTGATTTTATAGAAAAAAGAGAAATATCTGAGAAAAAAATAATGGGCTATTTAAAAAGAGAGTTA
This sequence comes from uncultured bacterium, assembly GCA_964565585.1. Taxonomy (GTDB): domain Bacteria; phylum Macinerneyibacteriota; class Macinerneyibacteria; order Macinerneyibacteriales; family Macinerneyibacteriaceae; genus Macinerneyibacterium. Next base: position 430 of record CAZMFS010000004.1, on the reverse strand, counting down.
AAAAAAATTAAATTTATCAACTATAGTACGGTTGTTCTAGGATGTACTCATTTTATTTTTTTTAAAAAGTTTTTCAGAAATTTTTTTCCAAATAATATTAATATAATTGATGGAAATATTGGTACAATAAAACATTTAAAAGATATACTTTTTGGAAACAAAAAAAGAGTCAAAAAGGAATCTGGAAATAACGATATAAAGTTTTTTTCCTCCTCCAATAATAAAAAGGATTATAAAAAATTTAAATTTTTGCTTGATTATTATAAAGAGAATATTACCCGGGAAAGATAATGTTTATAAATGTTGTTTTTAAAAATATAGATAAAAAATTTATATATTCCTATAAAGGGGATAAAACAAGTATTCTTGGAGCAAGGGTAATAGCTCCATTTAAGAATACAAAAAAAATGGGTCATATCATATCAAAACC
>CAZMFS010000003.1:0-21638 GCA_964565585.1 uncultured bacterium | reverse complement strand
GCTGGTAGTAAGGGTCATATTTTGTAAAATTTGCAGATTGTTTATAATAATTAAAAGATTTTTTGTATTTTTTTTCTTTAAAATACTTTTTGCCAAGGTCTATATATATATATGATAACATTTTAAAAGTAAAGAAATAAAGAATTGTAAAAAATACTATACATTTATATTCTTTATTAATAGATAATTTCTTTTTAATAGGAATTTTATTAAAAGATAATACTATAAAAAACAGTAAAACCAGAGAGAATGATTTCTCAATATTATTAAACAAAGCTGAAACAAAAAATATCATTAAAGGTAATTTTAAATAAGAAGATTTAAAGTAATTATATAATATATATACAATTAAAACTAAAGCAATAATTCCCATTTCAATTAATATTTCTAAAAAAACATTATGAGACATTCGAGGAGATTTTGAGTAATTTGAAAACTGACGTTTTTCTCCCTTATAGTATTTTTTAATTTTATTTTCAACAGTTTTGATTCCATTTCCTAAAAGAGGTTTTTGAGAATACAATTTTAATCCTGCATTATAAAAATCTAATCGTTTAAAAGATACAGCCTCCTTATTTCTTGAAAATCTTATAACAGGAATAAGTAAAATCAATACTGCTAATATTCCAAAAATAATCTTTAAATTCCTAGAGATATCTTTTTTATAAAAAATTATATACCCTATAAAAAGAATAAATAAAACAATTGTAGTTCGTGATAAGGTCAATATTGAAGCCATAATAAATAATAACGAAACAGGTATTTTTATGATTTTATGTTTTTCTATAAAATTATTTTCAAATAATAAAAAATATAGACCTGTAAACAGCCATATAACAACCCAATTAGGATTTACAAATGTTGAAGGTGGTCTAAATTTGTTAAGAAATATACTTTGATAAAAAACTATTATACTATGAAAAACTGATGAAAGAATAATTAAATTTGAAAAATATTTCTTCTTAAAATCCAAATTTTTAAATAAAACAAATATAAAAAACAATAATCCAAAATTGTATAAGTCACTGTTATAATTCTGAATTATAAGGTTGTAGCTAAATATGCCAATTAGTAATATATAAAGTAAAATATCATATTTTTTGATATCTATCTTCTGTTTAAGAGAAAAATAAAAAATAAAAAAACAACTATAAAATATTTTATATATAGATTTTCCCCTCCCATAAAGAAAGAAGAAAATGCAATTAAAAGTAAAGCCACATTTTCTAAATTAAAATATTTATTTATTATATTCTTTAACATTTTCATCTTTATCCATCCTATAGTAGAAATTTAATTGATATATATTTAAAAAATAAGAATAATAATTATTATTTTTTCTATTAAACTTTGTTTTTTGTTCCAGATTATCTACAAAACTCCTATCAGGAGTGATAAATACCATAATACTTAAAATAAAATATATTATTAAAAGTCCTGCTGTAGCAAAAGTTTTAATTTTATTTTTTTGGGAGTAGAACGACTTTTGCTGATTTTTGCTACTCGAATTTATTGATATAAATATCCAGTAAAGTATAGCTACAGAAGGGATATAGAACATCATATCACTACAAAAATATAATAAAAGAATAACTAATAATATTATGTGTTTACTATTTCTATTGCTATATAAATTTTTTAATATAAAATATATAAATAATATTCCCAGTAATCCTAAATCAGCCAATGATTGTAGAATCATACTATGGGCATTATGAATAATGTTAGCTTCTTGAAATTTATACATAGGATAAAATATATCAAAATTATTCACCCCTACTCCTGAAATAGGATGATCCCAAAAAATATTTATAGCTGATTTATAATTTAAATACCTCAATGAAAAGGAATTTTTGATACTGGATAGTCCCCTGATACTAGCAAAAATAACAGTTAAAATAAATACAAGAGCTAATGAATAATAAAAAACTTTTTTATTTTTCTTATACATTAAACCTAAAATAAGAACTACGAGGAAGATAAATGCTAAAAAGGTTTTTGTTAAAAGAATAGCAATAATGTTTATAATAATACCCAGAATATAGTAAAATTTTTTAGTTTTATTAAACATAAAGTAGGATAAATATGCCCCTACAATAGAGAAAAAAGCATAAATATTAGGTAAAGAAAATGTACCCATTAATCTTTGCATCTGCACAAATTCTCTTTCTGCTTCATTAATCATCCCCGATTCGAGTAGATAGGGATAAATATAAAATTTCTGATATAGCACATACAGAAAAATAAAAATTGAATAAATTATTATAAAATTGTATAATCTGTTTTTATATTTGTAGTTATAAAATATTATAAAAATAGCTATATTCAAAAAGAAAAAGTAATAATGATCGAATGCTAATGAAAAATCTTTAATATAAAGTAAAGATATTAAAGGTATTGTAAATGCAATTAATAACTCAAGTGGAAATTTTTTGATTTTTTTAATAGATATGAAAAGAAAAATTATTATAATTGGTAGATATATGTAGGAATGATTTTTTATAATAAAAATTGAATTAAATAATATCGGAAAACCAAAAAAAGGAATTAAAAGATATATTTTATATTTTTCAAGTTTCTCTAATATATTCACTATCTACCTTATTGCTTAAAAAAAAGGGGGTAGTACCCCCTTCCTTTATAGAACTCTAATTAATTATTTATTTGTCATTTTTGCCTGCTCGTTTGGTCTTATAATATACGGAGTTACAAATATTAATATTTCTTCACTTGTAGTACTTGAAGTTGTATTTTTAAATAAAGTACCAATTATTGGTATATCTTTTAATATCGGAACTCCTGCGGAACCGCTGGATTGATCTCGTCTCATAAGGCCACCAATTACTGCGGTTTTTCCGTCCTTTACAAGAAGTTTAGTTTCAGCTGTATTAGATGAAATTATAAGATCTGCGCCACTAGCAGGTTCTGCCAAACTGCTGACTTCCGGACTTATATCTAAAATTACCTCATTTGAAGCATTTATTGTAGGTGTTACATCAAGGCTTACACCAATTTCCTGCAATTTGCTTACTGTATTTCCACTTTCATCCAGCTGAGTAATAGGTATTTTTTGTCCAGCATTGAAATGAGCTGTTTCATTGTTTAAAACTGTAACCTTTGGACTTGCTAATACTTCTGCATCACTTCTGCTCTCCATCATATTCAGCTTTGCATTTAGATTAAAAGTATCTAAAAGTGAAGTTACAATTTGCCCGCTACTTGTTGATGTAGGTTTAACATTTATATCGGTACCCTGGTCTACAGCATTATTTGACATTGTAGATTCAAAATTTGCACTGTTATTTAGCTGCCAATTTATACCCAAAGATTTTTCTGCTGTTTCTGAAACCCTAAGAAATTTAGCCTTTATCATAACCTGAGGTGTAGGTTTATCAAGAAAATTGATGAGCTTTTCAGCCTGTTTTAAATTACTTTTTACATCTGTTATTATTATTGAATTAGTTCTTTTATCAACTGTAATCTTTGCATCTTCAGATAAGGTACTTTGTACTGTGCTTGAAATATCCTGAGGGTCTGCATATGATATAGGAATGATTCTAATTTCTTTTGGACCGGAACTAACAAGTTCCTGCTGTTCTTTCCTTGCCTGCACTTCCTCTTTAAGTTCATTTAATGTTGCTACTCTAATAATATTTCCGTCTATTCTATAAGCATATCCGTTTGTTCTCAATATAATATCGAGTGCTTTTTCCCATGTTACATTATGTAAATCAACTGAAACATTTCCTTTAACGCTTTTGGACATTACAATATTATATCCTGCAACTTTAGCAATTTCGGCCAATAAAGAAGTTATGTTTGCATCCTGAACAGATATATCCTTTAATTTTAACCCTTCTCTTTTTATATTTTCATTTTTCTGTGATATTTTCTTATCCTTATGGGAATCTTTTTGTGTACTGGAAGCTACTTTCTTATCATTGTCTGCATATTTTTGAATCTGCATAACTACATTATTATTTTCCCTGTATATTTCATAACTAATATTTTCTTTTAATATAATATCTGAAATTACATCATTCTTCTTTTCAATATTATTTACTTCAACAACAGGTCCTTTTCTAATAGGAATATCCATTTTATCTTTAGTAAGGTTTGTGTTTTTAAAGATTAATCTAATTTTGTTTTCTTCAGCAATCTGTTTTTCATCAAATTGAATCCATTTATCGCTTTGATATTCAATATAAATCTTATCATTTTTCTGTCGGCTAACAATATTGGATATAATTCCTTTTTTATTAATTTTTTTGTCTACATCAAAAATAACACTTATGCTATTTTTGGTCTTATCAATATCATAAGGATAATCTTGGCTAAGCTTAATATCTATAGCTAAATCCTTTTGATCGATATCTTTAACCATTACATTTTCTATTTGAGGGAACTGGTCCGATTGAAATAATCTTTTTTTAAGGAATGACTTAGAATTAAGTAAATTTAAAACAACACCCTTCTTTTTTTCCTTAACAGTATAATTTAGATCCCCCTCTAATTCCATTTTGATTTCCATTTTATTATTTTTAGATGGCTTAATATCAAGTATTTTTAATTTAGATCTTTCTTTTTTAATTTGTTTATCTGTGGATTTTTTAGTTTCTTCTTTTGAAGCTATCCCTTTTTCTTTTGATTCATAATCAGAAGTTGTGAAATGTAGTACCAAATTTTTACCCTTTTTTTCTGGAAAATATTTTACCCATCTATTTAATTCCACAACTACCCTAGCCATATCTTTTTTAAACTGAGCAAATCGAATTTCTTTTATATCATTTGATTCAACCTGCATTTTTTTGAAATTTTGTTTCGATTGAGTAGAGGGTAGATTAATTACAACTCTCTTTGGTTTATCAAGTTTAAATACCTGATATTTGAATTTTCCTGTAAAATTTAATTTGACATCAACTCCTCCATTAAATTTATCATAAGTGACAGAATTTAAGACAATTCCGTAAATACTTACAGAAAAAAAACACAGTATTATTATAAATAAAAATATTTGTTTAAATCTATTCATTATTTTCCTCCTTTAGATTCGATTTTTTCCAAAATAATTTGTTTAGGAGAACCTTTTTTCTCTTTTGGCTGTTTTTCTAAAATAACTTCATTTTTGTTAATTTCAACAACTACTGCACCACCAAAAGAATCTCCTTCTTTTAATCTAATTCCTTTACCGGAATCATCTTCGATTAAAGCAATAGAGCTATCTAATAATTTAATTAACCCTTTATATTTAAATTGGGAGAAATTGAATTCATAACCTTCATCCTGAACTCCAGTTCCCTGAGGCTCAGTAATATCTTTTTCAGTAAGCGGTATTTCAAATGGATCTCTTTTTCCCATGTTTTTATAATCAAAAGTTTCTTTGATACCAAGAGATTTTTTTTCTTTTTCATCCTTCTTATTGCTCTTGTTATTATTTTTCTTTTGTTTTTTATCGTTACTATTTTCTGATTTTTCATATTGTTGAACCTGTTTTTTATTCTGCTGAGAAGTTTGAACATTGGGGTTTTGAGAATTATTATTACCACTACAGGAAGACATGAAAATCAAAAATAAAATTAATATTATTAGATTATAAATTTTATTCATATACATCTCCTTCTACTGGGCATTTTTACTAACATATGATATCAAATTTAAATTAATGGATATTGTATAATTATTTTCGTCCGTTTGATTTAATTTACTTAAACTTATATTCCCTACATTTACAATTCTGGGGAGTCTGCTTAATGAAGATAAAAAATTTCCCAAGTTATGATATGTGCCTTCTAAATTTAGTATAATTTCAAACTGTTTAAAATCTTTTTTGCTTCTTAACTCTCTAAAATCAATTGATGATATACTTATATTGGAATCTCCTGCAAGATTACTTATACTTTTTAATAATGTATGAAATCCTGGTTTTGCAGGTAGGTATTCTTTTATAATTTGAATTTCTTCCCTTTTATTTTTTATTTCATTTTTCTTTTCAGGTAGCTGCTTTTTTATATTAATTAACTTTTTAACCTCCTGATCTAAACTTTTTTTTCTACTTTCAAGTTGGTTTATTTTTTCACTTTGAGGGGAAATCATAAAATTGTAAATTAAATACAAACCTATTATCAGAAACAAAACACCTGCAATTATTTTTTGGGTTCTTGGATCGTTCAAATTTACATCTAAAGCCATTTGTCCCCCTTTTATTTCTTATCTTTTACCTTCGAAACTAGATTCGCCTTAATACTAAAATTAGATATTTTAACAGACTCATCTGTCCCGGAGATATCTCTAAACATTTCAGTTCGCTCGTTAACACTATCTATAATTGGATCTTCTATGTTTTCTTTTTCGTCAAGATTATTTACAAAATTTGTAATAGTACTATTATACAAGCATTTTCCTTGCAAAGTTAAACTATTTTTTCGAATTTGTAAATCCTCCAACCACAAATTATCTGGGATGCTTATCAAGACTTGCTGTAATATTCGGGCTACGTAAGTTTTTCCTTCTTCTAAACTTTTCAGAACTTTTAGCCTTTTATTGATTGTTTTTAATTGCTTGTTAATCTTGTCAAATTCTTTTTTAAATTTAATATATTTATTTTTTTCCCGTTCCAAATTATTTATCTCAGATTGTAACGAATTGATTTTAGTTAAGTTTCTATAATAAGTTAACCCCATTAAAACCAATATAGCTGCGATAATTAATACAGGTAAAATCTTTTTTATCGGAATTTTCTGTCTTGTTTTTCTCTCTTCTTCCGGTAATAGATTAATTTTAATCATTAATTTACCCCTTTCTCAAGGCTAAACCAGTAACTACACTTAAAGCAGGTCCTAGTTTATCCATCTCATCCTGATATTCATCCGGAATAGTTAGATGATCTACTGGGTTAAATAGTTCTACATTAGACACATCTAAATTATTACGTAAAAATTCTATTAAACCAGGAGTCAATGAAGCTCCACCTGTTATAATACCTTTATCAATAACAATTGGAGAATCACCTTTTACATATCTCATTGATCTTTTAATTTCGGAAGCAATATTTTGATTAATTGAATCAAAATATTCCCTGATATTTACATCTTCTTTATTATTCTGACCGATTTTTGTTTCTTCTGCATTTTCATAATTAACTCCAAGCTTTTTTGCTATTTCATTCGTGTAGGCATTTCCCCCATGAGGCAGTTCTCTTATAAATCTCGGAACACCTTCAGAAACTATACTCATACTCGTTTTTTCAGCGCCTATATCTACTATAAAAGCTGTTTTTTCTATTGGCCCCACTATTGTTTCGTATGCATTTTGAAATGACGTAGCAGCTGTATCAACTACTACTGGCATCAAGCCTAAACCTTTTAAAAGATTTATTCTAGTATTAACAACATCCTTTTTAGCTGCAATTATCAATAATTCTGTTTGTCCCCCCTGCTCATTTAAAACTTCATAATCTGTATATATATTGTCCTTTTCATAAGGTATATGATTGGGAAGCTCCCATTCTAGAGTTTTTCTTACATCTTCCTTACCTACTGCATTAACCTTTATATTTTTATACATTATGTTTCTTCCTGCAACAGAGATAGATAAATTTTTATTTTTTATATTTTCATCATTATAGATATTTCTAATTCTTTTCTCTATCAGGTTGGTGTCCATGATATCCCCTTCAACTATACTTTCTCTTGATAGAGAACCATAGCCGAAGTTCTTAACTTTCACATTTTTTCTACCAACCTTAAGAGATATAACTTTTATCCCATATGACCCAATATCTAATCCAACCAATCTTTTCATTATTCCTCCTATTTAAACATTATTATTATAGCATATTCCCTGATAAAGTCATATTTCCTGCAATACCAATGCAAAACCAAAGCCGAGTTACAAATAAGTAACAAATGCTATAATAACAACCTTCCTATTATTTTCATTATTTAATAATATACCTAAATAATAGCAATTTCAACCTATTTTTAAGCAATTTGTAATTTGTTATATAGTAAGAATTTAGTTAAGCCGAGATAAGCAAATATACAATGGTTAAATGCCTACCCTGTGTGTTTACCTATGTATATTTACCAAATATTAAGATTTATACCGAAACTAATAGAATTGTTAAGATAATAGCTTGAAAATATGTTTATATTGCTATCAAGAATATTATACGAAAGATTTAAGCCGATATTTTTAAAATTTGTATTAGCTCCAAAAGAAAAATTATAAATTTCTAGTGGATTATAAAATATTACCGGATCTATATTTAAATCAATATTAGTTTCAAAGCCAAATTTGATAGGCTTTAGAAAATCAAACTTGGTATCGTTTGATACTTTGTCTACTGTAAGAAAATCATCAGGTATATATGATAGTTCCTCATTAAGTTCAAATTCACCTTCTTCATTTTCTTCTAATACTAATTCATAAGGTTTTTCTGTATTTTTATTTTTAACTTTTCCTTTAACTCTAACTATCTTTTTTTTAGGAATTATTTTCGGTGGCTTGTATATATTATTTAACATTGACTTGTCTAAATAGTAGGATTTAAGTATAAAATAAGCGTTGAGTAATAAACTAATAATTAACAAATAGAATAATACTCTTTTAACAATTTCATCAACAATCCCATTTAATTTCATTATAACCACCTTATCTTATCAAATTCTATTGCTTTTCTGTATCTATTCAAGTGCTTGTTCATTTGTTTATCAGCATAAACTTGATTGCCACAAAATTTACATTGTTCAAATTCATCAATATATTTTTCTGTTCCTACACCTTCTATTTCTTTAACTGTCTTTGTATTTTTTGGATAATAACAATATTTACAGTCTACATAAATCCCATCTTCTTTATCTATATAAAAATACAATTCATTACTAAACATTAACTAAAACCTCCGCACCTTTCTATTTGTGTCAAGTAAATAGATACATAAACTTGACATTATCTTTCATTTATAAACCAATTATGTAGTGTCTGTTTAAATTCCTGCCATTTTTCTGGAAACTCTACAAAAAATTTATGACAATTTTTACCGGTGAAGTCATTATGCAAGAATAATCTTTTTGTAGTTATATCTGCAAATCTTAATAAGTCATAAGTTCTGTAAAGTAAATTCATATAAGTTTTTTTATGCATTTCACCTAAAGCATTTATTGGAACTACTTCAATTGCAAGGAAGTTATAATTTGGCACACCGAATTTTGTTACGATATTTGGATTATAGTGTAATGTATCATCATAAGATAAGTGGTAAGCTACTTCATCTAAAGGTATAGCTTGAACTATTTGCTTTCTATCAATAATCTCGTGCGCTGAAGCAAATATAGGATCTTCCCCTTCTTCAATTCTATTTCTATTTATAACATCTAAATTATTAAAATAATTTCTATTTGCTAAAGCAGTTGCACCCTTATCCCAATTTTTAGTCCAATGTATCACAATTCCTGATATTGAACTTAATTTCTTTCCCGGTCTGGAATATTTATTTTTATCGATATAGTCATTCTTTATCGTATACATAAGACTCCCCAAAAATAATATTCTCTATTTCTTTTATTTTATCTTCCGGAACAAGGTATACTTCTTTTTTGTTTTTATTATCGAGTCTATAGAAATATTTATGATATTTTTTTTCTCTTCTCAACGCTTTAATAGCCTTTCTATTAGCAAAGTCCACCTTTATTTTTTTCATTCTTCACCTTTTTTTCTTTGTAGTTAACAAGGCTGTAAACAGATCCGACTAGAGTTATAGCCGTCAACCATTGCCAGCCATCTATTTTTTGTGCATAGAGCATATAGGTTGAAGTAATAAAAACACTAACCGCATATATAAACTTCCTTGAAAAATACTTTTTTAAAAATTCTTTCATTCAAAAACCTCCAATAGTTTATAAATTCCGAATAGTTCTGGAATAATCATAACCAAAGAGATAAAAATATCCCAAAACCAAAAAACTTTTATAACAGCAGAAACAAAGAATATATTTAGCGTAAACAATACGGCTATTATTATCAAAAAAAATACAATTGTTAGTTTCGCCAGGTCGCCTTCTCTAAAAATCCCCATAGTTTTCCTTTCTATCTTTTAGCCAATTTTTAGCTTGTCTTTTTAATACTTTTTTTACTTCTTTGTCTTTTGTGTTTTGTGGAAACACATTCCAACAAATTGTTTTTCCGGTATCGTCGATAGCCCAAGCCCTTTTAACTTTTATACTATCTTCGACCCGGATTATTACTTTAATCCCCATAGCAACTCCTTACTGAAAATATAAATATGCTACGATAAATCCTACCAGTGCTAAAATAGCTTTGGTGAATATTTTTTCGACAATATCAACCCAGCTTTGCTGTGATGTGTTTACATTTGAATTTTTTTCAATTTTTTTGTTGATTTCTTTTCTGTGTTCTTCACATCTTGACACTCTTTTTTCTTTCCAGCTTTCTAAGTTATCTATTCTGTTATCAAAGTTGTCTATTTTTGTTTTTACTTCGGCTAATGATTGATTTATCTTATCAATTTTACTCGACTGGATTTTATTATCTTCTTTTAATTCTTTTGTTATTTCCAATATTTGTTCTAATAACTTTTCATCAGCCACTTCTTCACCCCTTTTTATTATCTTTTTTCTTCTTATTTTCAATATCTTTCAATGTTCTCAATTGATGTATCACCTGATTAATAACAAAATGTTTCTGGTCGAAATTACTACCCTGATTTAGAATCTGAACTACCTGCGCGACCAATCTTTCCGGTATTTTTTTCATATTTTTTTCACTCATACACTCTCCTTTTGTTCAAAATTAAATTCACTTATATCAACATTTAAATTATTAAGAATATTGTCATAACAAATATCTCTATATTTATGCTTACTTTCATCAGAGATATTTTCATCAAAAATATTTATCTTTATGCTTTTTCTTTCTACATTTCCTTCTTGGTCTTTTCTGGTGTATACAGTTTTTACATTTCCATATTTATCTATAGTTAAATTTTCAAATACAATTACAATTTGTTTCTCTGGTATAGTCTTTATAAACTCCATTTTTTACTCCTTTCTAATAATTACTTTTAAACTTCTAAATGTGTTCTTTCAATGTAATATAAAGATACGCTAGGACTAATGTTTGCCGTTGGTATCATTTCTACACAGCCTAAACCTGACTGCTAGCCTTATATTTGCTTCTTCTTTAAGATTCTTTATGCCAGATAATATAGATAATAGGTGTTTTCTTTTTATTTTCATTTTGCTCCCCTCCCTTTAATATTAATAATGAGTTCTTTCTTGCCAATAGCAACTTATGGAAGGACTCAGCCCCCCAGATACGCTTAACTCCATGTTCCCCATCCCGTTATTCGTATTTATCGCATATGACGATATGTCCCAACTTCCTGTTGTGCCATTAATGTCGTATATTATTACATCATTGGGGATGTCTGCTTTTATATCAGCACTTATATATACCCCTTCCCCAATGTCCGATAAAACGCTTTTGGTATGTTCAACACCTGAACTATCAACGACAACTATATATACATCATTAACACTTCTTCCTGCAACATCACTATATTCCATTTCTATTAATATCCCCCACGTATTCGATGATGTATCATGAGTTGACAATGAATAAAACTTTGCTATATCGCCTTGAGACGCTGATATTTCCCCAACTGAGTTTAACCTAAGTTTCGTTTTGAGCTTTGTTTTAGATGTAGAATTAAATAACTCGTTGCAATATCTCTTCAATACCGCATCCCCGCTGTTGAAAACTATTTGTGTTGAATTTTGTGAAATGCTTCCCGAAGAGTTTTCCCAATTCTCTAAACTATTTGCAAATATCGATAAATATTGAGAAAGATTTTCTGCACTAACAATTTCAACTCCGTTTTGCGTGAAGCTATTTGCTTCTACTGTATCGTGTTCAACCTGTGCTGTCTTCGACAGGCTTTGATCTATTGTCGCAACATTAATCCATGATATGCTCTGCCCGTCAATATTTTGTATTTGTGTGATCTCGTTTGTGCTTAAATCTTCTGATAAACTATATCTTGCATGATGATCGTCTGATGATATATTACTAATTTCGTTGTGATTAATCTCTGACGCTGACTCAAGTGGCTGTTTTGTTATATTCCCCAAATAACCCCATTGGGCGTCAGAAATTATCGACCCTCTAATTTCAGCATTTTGTTTTATGCTAAGATAATATGTGCTATCTTCGTCGGGATCTAGAGCTTCAAAAATTCCTGTGTCGAGCTTTGAACTTAAATAGCTTGACGATCCGTGATTCGCTTCGTCTGAATTAACATATATTTCGCCAGATAAAGTATTTGTTTGACCTGTAATGATATCGTTAAGTTCCATTGCGAAGTCGTCTAAGTCCATTCGCAGTTCCTTGTTTGAGCTTGCATTATCATTGTATACAGAAACAAAAGTGGAAGGTCTGTCAGAATCTGGAATATCTGATGTATCTGTTCTTTGCATTATTTTCAATGCCTTATTGTTCAAGAAAGAATCTAGTTCTGTTTTAGTATAATATTCAGCAAACAAATTTGCTTTTGTAATGAAGCTATCATCATTTGTATAGAATGTATCTATATCTACTAAAGAAGTTTTTTCTGCTCTTTGGGAAGTATTATCAGCTTTTTGGTCTATATCTGTTTGTGTTGCAACTTCTGTATAGTTTTGCCCTGTATCTGCTATATTTCCGTCGCTATCAAACATAGCTATATTGTTTTGTGTAGGACTTGCACTTGATACTACTGCAAAATCTTGTATTACATCATTACCGATAATACTGTGATTACTCATTTGTTTTTCACCGTTTATATATATATCTATCATTGTATTAATACTATCCGGAAGCGTAAAATAAACACTTACTCCCTCAACTGCAAAACTATCAGTAATTAAATTGCTCGTTCCGGCTTCATATATTTCTGCAGTTTCTACTTGAGAAGTATCAAAAATCGAAAAGGTATCAGGGTCGATAGGAACTATTGAAAATCTCATATATTTATCACATCCTTTATGCTCATATCTATGTCAATTAAACTATAAGTTAATTCTGCGAAATATGGATTAAAGTTATAATCATCAACTTTATCGAAATTAAACTCTGTAATATGTGCTTTTGAAATTAGATTGTTATTATCTGAATACGGCTGTATTGTTATATAATAGCTATCAGTAAGAGTTGAATAATGATATATATTCTTTAAATCTCTTAACATATCTTCACTAATATATTCAAAATAAATAACTCCGGATAGCTCTACACATACTATAATTTTTTTAATTTCACCATGCGTGTTTCTAAACTCTTTTTTGATTTCTTTTGGTTGATTTAGCTTGTTTCTTCGATAGTATCTATCAAAGCTATATTCACCTACTAAGCTATCATCAGACTTATTGTATACCGAAATAATTGGATATCCGCTTCCTGCTCTTATAACATCACCCCACAAGCCCTATTTTGCATTAACAAATAAGGCTGTTTTAAAGTTAAAGTTTGATATAAATAATTTGCTACTCCTTCTTCATTTTCTATTTTTTTTCCGATTACAACGCCTACAATTCCGTTAAATTCTATAAAATCAAAATAATCAACATCTGTCATATCAGAAGTTTTCAGAGTTCTTATTTCGCCGAATCGGTTAAACACTTTCATTTTATAATTTTGAAAATATTGTTTTACTTTAGCAGAAGCTATTTCGTCAGAAATTTCTATCATATCTGTATTAAATTGCTGTGTGTTTATTTCTTCTGTTAATTCGCTATTAAGAGTTATTGTATTTCCGTCAAAATCATCAAACATTTTTGAGAACGATTTTATCTCTAATCTATTATTCTTGAGATTATATACCAGCATAGCTAAATGAAATTTTCTGAAAAAATTTAATATCTCTGTTGCTTTTTTGTTCTTTATTTCAATATCAAGTAAATCATAAGAATATTGTATTTTATACAGTTTATCATCATCAAACCAACTTAAACTCGTATTTTTGTCAATTAAATGGATAGAATTAAAGCCTGTGAACCTGTTATTATTTTCTACCCAGTCTGATTCTATATTGTAGCTTCTCGTATTATTATATCTATTTCCATATCCGGAATAATTGAAAGTTATTTTTTTGTTGTAATATTCGCCGTTATCGTTTTCTATTACTGTAATATAAAAAAGGCTTTCATTAGTTATACTATCAGCAGTTTGAATACTACCATTATTGTGTGCTATTTCTTCTATATTTGTTGACATACTATCAATTAATGTATTATTATTTAGAAATTCTTCTACTTTTGTTAATTCTTCTGTGCTTTCAGAAACTTCGTATAATTCTAATGTTCCGTCTTTGTATAACACATTACATAATACTGTATCCGCTGAAGATGTAGGTCTTCTGTGAAAAGTGATATTATCAATAGAAGAATTCTCTACATCTAGCCAGAGAAGTTTAAAGTCAGCTAAATCATATCCAAAGTGATAAAATTTTATAGAACTGTCGGGGATCCAATAACCTGTTGATATTATTTTTTTTACATTATTATCGGTATCTCTAATGACATAGCGATATATATATGATATTTTCCTTTTATATATTTCAGAAATACTACCGCCCTTATTAACATAAATATTTTTATCATAGATATTATGATTATTAAGTTTTTTAATATCTCTTGAAATATAGTAATATGTATTATTATCATCACAGGTTGTTATAAAATCTAAAAATATTTTTTCTCTACTTGCCTTTGGTAAATAGTAATCTATCTCTTTCCAGCTCCAAGCAGCTTGCCCACTATCTATTTGACCTTCACCGTCATATATATATTCTATTTTATTATCTTCTTCTAAAATTGTTTTGAACTCTGACGGACAAAATGATGAGTATTTGTAGTTCGTCACAGGAATAAAAAATTGCGTTCTTTCATATGAAACTAAATTGCTATTTGTTGGTATATTAAAATCGGTATCGCCATCATCAAAATCGTTGCTATATTCTTTTGTGCTATCTTCTTGTATTCCAACTGTGTTATAATCTACAAGATTATATATAGTGTTTTTTTTGAATGCTTGAGTGTTTATATTATCTTCTCCAGCTTCACTGTAAGTAGAACATCTATTTTGAGATATTATAGAAAATTTTTCCTGATCGCTTTGAATATATTTGTTAAGAAACTCGCTGTCTATGTCTATCAAATAATCATTTATAACATCATTAAAATATAAAACTTTTAATATCCTTACAGTGCTTACATCAGAAACTTCAAGAATTGAGCCATATTTCCTTCTGCTATTTTCTGAAAGATTAGGATTGTAAGAATTTTTAGGATAGAAATATATAACATTTTCTAATATACCGTCGTCGTTAACATCTTCTTTGCCAAATGGGTTTATATCATAGTAATGATATCCTAATAGTTCTTTTCCTAACTGCAGTATCCCTGAGGTATTAGGTATAATTTTTGGCAATATTGTATCAGGATTATACTGACATTTTATATACTCATAGCTTGTGTTCTCAGGTAATTCTACTACATCTAATTCATATATTAATTCTGTTGAAGGAAAGATATTTAATATATTATTTACGAAGCTATCAATTTCTGAAAGATTTGCCTCGCCTTGATTTACAATTTTTTTATCCAGGGAGCTTAAAATCGAAACAAATGTAAACTCAGTTCTTTGAAAGCCCTCTTTTTTTTGTGTTTTTATACTGTTTTTTAATAAATACCCCCTAAATATTTTTTTACTCATATTGTCATAATATATTTCTAAATATACATTTTTATATTTTTTAAAAAATTCTCTATAAGAACTTGCATAAGTCAAGCTAATTTGATTTTCTATATCAAAAACTGATAGGGTTATAGAAGGTAATTCTAAGTCAAAATTAGAAGTAGTAGCAGTTCCACCAAGCGAATTATAACTTTGAACATCTATATCTTTTGAGATATTTTCACTTGTCCCAGTAAAGCTATCTATATATAAAATAAAATCCCAGTTTTTCCACTTGCTCATTTTCCACTCCATTTTGTTTTATTTTCAACATTATCTTCATAATCAGATATTTCTTTTTTAAACTGTTTAGCTGCTTCTCTTGTTGTCAAAGGATTATCAAAATGATAGTGAACTTCTTTACTGCTGGTAGTTCCAACATTGTTTAAGAGTTTCGCTTCAAGCTGTCTGAATTTATCTTCAAAAGTTATTTCTGGAGTAACGAACTCTCTTTGTCCGGCTTCACCCAAGAGTGATAGAGTTGGACCGTCTACTACGCCACCTTCAGCAAATGACATTGCCTTAACCCCTGCTTTTGCTGCTTCAATTGTAGCAATAGCTGCAAGAATAACAGGCCAGCCGGCAGGGTTGAAAATATTTGAAATTGCTTTATTAAATGCGTCGCTTGCAACTGCAGCCATTTCTAAAAGATTTAGTATTTTTAGTAATATATCTTTCCAGCTTTCTGCTCCAGATTTATTTGGATCCATTGCTATTGCCATTGTTGAAGCAAACTGTTGAGCTAAGTTTACCTGTGTTTCCATTTCTTCTGTGTTGCCAGCTTTTGTTGTTTCTGCAAATGTTGGTATTCCTATTATTGCGTTTGCGGTTGTCTTTAATTGTCTGTCAACTCTATTATAAATTGCCAATATCCTATTTATTTTTTCTTTATTTATATTTTCAATTGCTTTTGTTATATTCCTCCAGGTTGATTTGTATTTTTCGCCGTTTTTTTCTAAAGCTCTTTGTCGTTGAAGCAAATAATTTTTATATTGCTCTAACCTGATTTGATTATGTTCATACTGCCATTTATATTTTTCATCAAGAAACTTCATATCCTTTTTTTCTTCTTTTGTTTTCTCTTTAGTTTTCTGAAACTGTTTGTTTTTTTCTTCTGTTATTTTTACTTCTTTTCCGAGTCTATTTTCCAGAACTTTAACCATACCAGTAGTTTCTTGTTTTATAGTATCGTTTAATTTAGCATAATCTTCTGCAGTTTTTACATAATTTAATGTGTATTCTTGTCCTGCTATTGTTTCTTTTTTCTTCTTTGTGCTTTTCTGCCATTCTTTATTGTAATTCATTATTTTTGCCATATACATCTCATATGCATTAGAATATCTTTTATCTGCTACTTCCATATTCTTCAGCTCGTCTTCATATTTGTGAACATATTGAGATAGTTGTGTTAAGCTGCTTTGAGCTTGAACCTTAGGAGGTTCAGAGCCCTTTTTTATCAAGTCATTCCAATAATCTACAAGTTTTTTCATATATTTTATAGAAGTTGTTAATGCAGGAACTAAATATTTTCCTAAACTTTCTTGTAAATCACCAACACTATTTTTGAATTGCTCTATCTGTCCGAATGTTGTTGCTGCTTCTTCTGTAGCTACCTGGAAGCCCTCAGCCATTTTATTTTGAACTATTGACATTTTTTCTGCTTCTGATTTAGCACTACGCAAAGCTGGAACATATCTCTGTAGTATTGTAAATTCACCCTGCATTGCAGTAGACACATATCTAATACTTTGTCTTAATCCTAAACCAAGAGTATTTGACAGTCCAATTGCTCCCTTGATAACTTTTTCCATATTTTCATTTGAAATTCCAAGAGATTTTGCCATCTGCATATATTGTAAAGTCTGTTCATCACCGTAAACTGTTAACTCTTGAATTTTTGAAGCAAGCTTCTTGAAGTTTTCAAATTGTTCTTCTGAATAAGAGTTTGTAGCTTTCATTGCAGCTGCAAGATTTTGTTCTGCTCTTTCCTGTTTTGCGTAAGCGTCAATTGCCTTTTTTGCAGCATAACCGACTGCAGCTAATCCAGCAGTGAAAGCAGCTATTTTTGCACCGGCACTTGCGAAAGATTCGCCTAAAACTTTATTTTTTTTACTTAACTTATCGACATTGTTCTTTGTCTTTTTTAAATCCTTATCAGCGTCGCTGTCATTAACGACTATATCTATAACTAAATCGCCTAAATTAGCTCTTATTTCATCACCTTCTTACTCTTTTTGTTCTCTTCTCGTTTTTTTTCAAGTCTATCTAAGGCGTTGCTAAAATCTAAAATCTCATAAATTTTTGAAAAATAATAGAGTAGCTGGTAGTCTTGATATCGACTACCAGCTAAACTAGCACATAGTGCTTTTATATCCATATTCTTTATGTTTCCTTTTTCTTTTCTTGGCTTGTCAAAGATTGTGTCCTCTTTTTCATTTCGCTTCCTACCTGTTCGATTAGTCCTTTTTCTAAAAAAAAAGTGATCGCCTTTGTTGCGTGCTTTACTTTTGCATAAGTGTTGACAAACTCTCTTTTTTTCTTATAATTCCAATTTTTCGGGTCGTCTTTGGTGATGAGTGCAGCAAGTAGCTTTCTATTGTCTTTGCCTTTGATAATTCCTGTGTTAAATGCAGTTTTTATAATTTCTTTAGCTCCGTCGCCTTCTATTTCCTTGTTGATATTAGCTATTGACTGTATAACTTCGATTAATTTATCACCATCAAAAGCATACATATCTTCAAAGCTATCATATATTTTAAACTCTTCACCATTGATTTTTATTTTATTTCCCATCATCAACCCTTTCTAATTTTTATTTTTCACCCCAAATATCTACATCAAAGCCATCTTCGTTGTCGTATAATACAACAAAATTAACTTCAATATTAGAATCTTCAGGTCCAAAAGTAAGTGCTCCTCCGCCACTTCTTACAAGATGTGAAAATTTTAAGACATGATTATAATACTGATTAGCGCTATCACTCCAGCGTCTTGCCCAAAATATACCGGAAAAATCGCTCAGCTTTTTATCTGGGTCAATATGATATACCCCTTCTGCAGTAGAAGAATCTATATCTTTATCAATTAATAAAGCCATCTCGTTTATTCCGGACTGCATTAAAGTAAATGAGAATGCAGGTTTAGGAGGTGCTTTAGATGTTGCAATATTATTTCCGTTATCGTCTTTTTTATACTCAACTTCTTGCTGTCCGCTTTCGTAAGTGTTTTCCTCTCTAAATCCAACGCTATAAATATCTGAATATCCATTTGTTCCAACATAAAGAATTAATGACTTGTTAGAATAGTCATTTGAAGTAGTTACTGCGTCAAGAACTATATTTCCGTCTGCGTCAATAGAAGTATAATCAAGCTGTTCGGTAACTGAATGGTCGTTTGCGTCATATATTACAACTGTTCCAGAGTCAGGAAACTTGAAAGCTCCACCTAAAGTTGGTATTTCAGAAGCACCGCTTGCTAGAGTTCCATGTAAGCTATCAACCCAATTATCACCTATTTTTTTTGCTGGGTCGTATTCAGTTAAAAATACTATCCCACCGTATTTTAATATTGCGTCCGCTCTTTCTTTTAATTCAAGATTTATAACATCACTTCTCCTTTCGATTTTTTAATACTATATTTATCCTGCTACCGTAGTAATTTCTTTCTAAATTTAGAATAAAGCCTAAAAACTCATTCATTGCCAATTCTCTGTCTATCTCAATATTATCTATAATTCCGAAATTATTTTGAATTAATGTTGATATTACAGCCTCATCAATATCATTTCTCATTGTCATTATCTCAACATCTGACATATCGTTCTTTGCTTCAAATATTGTGTATATATCAATTTGTTGCTCCTCAGTTAAAATTAAATTCTGCATTTGATTTGGTTCTGTATAATCTATAACACTTGAGCCGTCATAAATTATCGCAATTGGAAAGTCTTTTTTTGGTATTTGTTCTAATTCGCGAAAAGTAAACTTAACAGAGTTTATCTCTGATAGTGCTTCTAACTCATCATGTATTCTTGCTAATTGACTACCTAACAACATACCTTAAAAACCTCCTAATTTTTCTTTTTAACTCATTTCTAATACTTTTTTTGTCTTTTTTGCTTAGTCCGAAAAATTCTCTTGTTTCATTATTTGACTGTGCTTTTTTTTCAGCTTTTTGGTCTATAAATCCTAATCTTGCCCTATTTTTTGAAACCGTTAAAGGCTGTAATTTTGAAAACATTTTTCCTGTGTAGTATAGATTTGGAGTTGTGGATCTTCCTGTTTTCTTTCTAAACTCCCAATACCCTTTTTCATAGAATTGCGACTTGCCAGAATAAGGATTTCTGATGGACGCCGGGTGTTTTGAATATTTTTTAAACCTATCCCCATTAACATCAACACCCTTTTTAGTCCTAAAATATATTCTATTTTTGGCGTCCTTGATAGATTCAAATAGCCATCTTCGTTTTCTTTGAGGGAGTTTATTTTCTATTCTATTCAAATTCTTGCTTACTCTATTTCTACCTCGCAAGAACTACACCTCCGCCGTCTTCATTTAACTCATTTCTTATATAATCTATTGCGTCTTCTAAAGCTTCGTCGTATTCGGCTCTTGTTTCTTCTATTTTTTGATTTATTGCTTCCCCTCTCGGGTATAGATTTTTATATACTATTAGTTTGTTATAAAATAATGCTGCATGATGTAGCATTCCAAAATTATCTAATATATCCATATCATTGTTAAGCTCTGGAACTTTCCTAAATAGATCGTATTTAATAAACTCTTTAACATCTTCATGCAAGTAATAAGAGTCTTGATTAGAAAAATCATTAGCAAATTCTGGAGCTATTGCGTGAGATGTTAAATCTTCTGCAGTATATAGAGTAGTATCAGCCCAAGCCATTACTCAGCCTCTTTTTCTGCTTTAGCTATATGTTTTTTTAAAGTTTCTTTTTTCCATTTAGGATTAGCTGGGACTCCTAATTCTTGAGCTCTTTTAAGTAGTTCTTCTTGACTTTTTTCTTTATCTTCAGTTTCTTCTTCTTCTTCCATTTCAACTGTTACCTGTTCGCCGTCTTTTTTATATGCTGATTTTTTCTTTTCTATTGTTTCATTTTTATCTTTTACTCTAATGTTTCTTTTACGGTAATTAGAGAAGTAAGGAACTTCTACAATAGCATAACCATCTTTTATTTTTCCTTCTATTACCTCACCTGTATCTTCATTATATACAAAACACTTTTTATTTTTTGTTTTCCCTTTAATTTTCCGCTTTAAAACTACTCCCATTTTTTACTCCTTTCTTTAAATTTGCAGGGGGGTTAACCCCTGCTATTTAGTTTTTAAGATGGAATCTTTTCAGGTTCAGTAGAAACTATCTTGTCGGTTATGATTATTGGAATATTGTTGTAATAAGGATTTTGGAAATCTTCCCTACCTAATACTGAAAAAGACTTATAAGTTATTTTAGATTCTACATCGGATTCAAGCTGATTGAATGCGTCCCAATTCATGTATATTCTTGCTTTCCTCAAGTCCCACTTTTCATAGCCCATTCTGTTTCTAAGAAGCTCTTTCATAAGAGCGTCTGTAAGTGGGTCTTGGTCTGCACCGGTCGAACCAACAGAGATATTTCCAATTTGCCCGATCGCTTTGTCTTGTTCTACTTTAATTCCAAAGTAACTTTCAAGTAGCAATTCATAGCCCATATAACCTTTATTGTTTGAGTCGGTGACTCTTTTAGGACCGTCGAAAAATATAGATTCTTCACCTATAACTTGTCCGTCACCCCAGATACCTGTTGCGAATCCGTCTTCCCAAACACAAGCATATACAGATGTAAGAGTAGT
>CAZMFS010000002.1:0-22081 GCA_964565585.1 uncultured bacterium | reverse complement strand
TCTCTCTGACTTTTATTAGCAAATTTATTAGCTCATCTTCAATGCCTGCAAAATCCTCTTTTCTTTCCGGAATTATCGAAAAAATCATATTCCAATCTTTTAATAGATATTTTACCCCTGCCAGAATATTTTCATCTTCATCTTTTTTATTAGCCTCTTTAATTGCTTCCATTAATACACCTATAGCTCCAGGGGTATTAAAATCGTTATTCATTCTATTTTTTACCCTTTTATCAAAACTATCATAAATCTCGTTTGGTTCTGCTTCGATATTCTCTACTTTACTCATAAAATTGGATATTCTTTCATATTTTTTAATAGCATTTTCAATTGTACTATCATTGTAATCCAAAATTTTTCTATAATGAGTTGAGAGCAAAAACAATCTTATTATTTCCGGAGGATACTTTTCTAATAGGTCCCTGACCGTTTTAAAGTTGCCAAGAGATTTGCTCATTTTCATTCCCTCTATATTAACATAAGCATTATGTAACCAGTATTTGGCAAACTGTTTCCCTGTAGCTGCCTCTGATTGAGCAATCTCGTTTTCGTGATGGGGAAAAATAAGATCTTCTCCACCTGCATGCATATCCAAACTATTATCACTGTACTTCATACCCATTGTAGAACATTCAATATGCCATCCCGGCCTGCCTTTTCCCCAGGGACTTTCCCATGATGGCTCATCCGGTTTGGAAAACTTCCAAAGGGCAAAGTCCAAAGGATTTTCTTTATCTTCATTAACTGCAACTCTTGAACCCGATTTTAGATCCTCAATTTTTTTATTTGACAATTTCCCGTAACTCTCAAATTTATCTATTCGAAAATACACTCCATCATCTGTAGTATATGTAAACCCCTTTTTTTCTAGCTTTTTTATAAACTTTATCATGTCAGGAATGGTATCTGTAGCTTTAGGCATATAATCAGGAATCTCAACTTTTAACATTTTTAAATCCTGAATATATTCCTTGCTAAACTTTTCAGCTATTTTTTTAAATGAAACATTTTGATTGTTAGCTTTATTAATTATTTTATCATCAATATCCGTAATATTTACAATATAATTTATGTCATACCCTATTTTTTCTAAATATCTTCTAACTACATCAAAAAAAACATAAGGTCTTGCATTGCCTATGTGAATATAGTTATAAACCGTCGGACCGCATGTATAAAAATTAATAGTTTTATCTTTATCCACGTTAAATTTTTCTTTTTTTCGGTGTAATGTATTATATACTTCCAAAGATTTCATAACTTCCTCCTCTATTTATATTAAATAATATAATTAAAATAAGAAAAATCAACAATTTTTAAAATTTCACAATGCTCCTTGAATTGTATAATTTTTTTTAATATAATTTTGGCAGGGAGGTTTTAAATAAATGAAAAGAAAAAAAATACTTTTAAAAAACATTAATAACCGACTAAAATTAAAATGTCCTAAATGTAACGAAGTTAATATTTTCAGCAAAAATCATGAATATAAATTTATTTACTGTAAAAAATGCAAATATGTCTATGCATGGATTGAAAATAAAAAATATCTTGTTTATGAATATACTCCCGAAACAGAACATCATATCAAAAAATAAATTAAATCTATTTCAATTAAAAATATTTAAGGAGGAATAATGAGTAAAGATTTTAAAATTAAGGATATATCACTTGCTGATTGGGGAAGAAAAGAGATAAAAAATGCAGAAAAAGAGATGCCTGGACTTATGGCCTTAAGAGAAAAGTATAAAAAGAAAAAACCTCTTCAGGGAGCTAGAATCTCCGGAGCAGTTCACATGACCATACAAACTGCAGTTCTAATTGAAACCTTAATCGAGCTTGGCGCTGAAGTTAGATGGGCTTCATGTAATCCTTTCTCTACCCAGGATCACGCTGCCGCTGCAATAGCAGCAAAAAATATTCCCGTTTTTGCATGGAAAGGAGAAACTGAAGAACAATACTGGTGGGCAATAGAAAAAACTCTCGACTGGGGCAAAAAAAAGGGACCAAATCTCTTAATAGATGATGGGGGAGATCTGACAACCCTGGTACATGAAAAACATCCATCTATGCTTAAAAATATTTATGGAGTAAGCGAGGAGACTACAACCGGTGTAAACCGATTATATCAGATGATGAAAAATCAAACTTTAAAAATAAGTGCGATAAATGTTAATGATTCAGTTACAAAATCAAAATTTGATAATTTATATGGATGCAGAGAATCACTTGCTGATGGAATAAAAAGAGCAACTGACATAATGATAGCGGGTAAAGAAGTTGTAGTTTGTGGTTATGGGGGTGTAGGTAAAGGTTGTGTGCAATCAATGGATGGATTCGGAGCACGGGTACTAGTAACTGAAATTGATCCTATCTGTGCCCTGCAAGCTGTTATGGAGGGTTATGAAGTATCCACCCTGGAGGAAATCATAGATAACAATGAAGGAGATATTTTCGTTACAGCAACTGGTAACAAAAATGTAATAACCCTAGAACATATGAAAGAAATGAAAGATGAATCTATTGTTTGCAATATAGGACATTTTGATAACGAAATTGAGGTCGATCCACTTTTTAATAGAAAAGATATTAAAAGAATTAACATAAAACCTCTCGTTGATAAATTTATATTTCCGGATGGACATTCTATAATTCTTTTGTCAGAGGGAAGACTTGTAAATCTAGGAAATGCAACCGGTCATCCCTCTTTTGTAATGAGCGCTTCCTTTACAAATCAGGTTCTTGCTCAGATTTCATTATTTAATGAATCCGAAAAATATGAAGAGGGAATAGTGTATAGATTACCAAAGAAACTTGATGAAGAGGTTGCCAAACTCCACCTTGAAAAACTTAATGCTGACCTTACAGAACTTACCCAAAAACAGGCTGAATATCTGGATGTACCGATTGAGGGACCTTACAAACCTGATCATTATAGATATTAAAAACAAAATAAAGATATAAAATCAATCAAAATAGTTTTTTTGCAATGAAATAAAGATACCTTCAGCTTTTTTATCAAAATTTCTATTTATATTTTTTTTAAATAGGTTATAATTTTTTAGAGATAAAGGAGGGTATTAATGAAATTATATAATCTGGAAAAATTTAGAAAAAATTTTAAGGAATACACAGAATTAAGAGTTCAGGAAAACAACTCGCTAAGTATATCACTATTGCAGGGGGATGTTTCTAAAAATCAAAAAAGTTCTTCAAGCGGAGTTTCCACAAGAGTATTTAAGAATGGATACTGGGGTTTTGCTTCAGATCCAATAATAAATAAAGACAGTATTAATAAAACGATTAAAGATGCAACAAAAAACTCAGAATTTTTAACAGAAAAAAAGGGAAAGAAGAATATTATCCTTCCTTCAAGGCCAGGAGAGATTTATAAAAACTTTTCTACTGACAAAAAAAGGATAAACCAAAAACAACTTATAGAATTTTTGAAAGAAGTTGATAATTATATAGTAAAAAACTGCCCCAAGGTATCATCACGAAGTTTGAGAATTTCCAATTTAAATATGGAAAAATCTATTATAACATCCGATGGATCTAAAGCATATGTATTTAGACCGAGATCTCTAGTAATTATAAGCCTCACTACAGAAATTAGCAATGAACCTGTTAGTTTATATGAAGTATACGGAGGTTTCGGTGAGTTTGAGGACAACTTTAATAATCCGAAAAAGGTATTTTCAAAGGTCGATAAACTTTATAGCGATCTAATGGATAAGGCTGAAGGAGTGTATCCCGAGGCAGGTGTACATGAATGTATACTTGATGCCGATCTAGCAGGGATTTTAGCCCATGAAGCAATTGGCCATACTACAGAAGCGGATATGGTAAGAAATGGCTCAATAGCAGGCAATAATCTAAACAAAAAGGTAGCTAGTGAACTAATTACTTTAACCGATTATGCTAATACCTACAATGGAGATCTCTGTCCTGTACCGGTATTTATTGATGATGAGGGTATAAAAGCTGAAGATGCTGTAATAATAAAAGATGGAATTTTAAAAGGGTTTATGCACAACAAGGAAAGTGCAGATTACTTTGATGTAGCACCCACTGGAAACGCCCGTGCATACCAATATTATG
Organism: uncultured bacterium; assembly: GCA_964565585.1. Taxonomy (GTDB): domain Bacteria; phylum Macinerneyibacteriota; class Macinerneyibacteria; order Macinerneyibacteriales; family Macinerneyibacteriaceae; genus Macinerneyibacterium. The sequence continues at coordinate 17,980 of CAZMFS010000002.1, read as the reverse complement.
ATGAACCATTAATTAGAATGAGGAATACAGCTATCAACCCGGGAAAAAGCAAATTAGAAGATATGATTTCCTCCATAGATGATGGATATTATTTAATGAAGCCCAGCAATGGACAGGCTGACTCAACAAGCGAATTTATGTTTGGAATAATAAAAGGATATAAAATCAAAAACGGAAAAATTGACAAAGCAATAAGAGAAACTACAATTTCCGGAATAGCTTTCGATGTTCTAAAAAGTGTTTCTATGGTATCTGATGATATGTCCTGGACAAGTGCAGGAATGTGTGGGAAAAAACAAATTATTCCTGTAGGTATGGGCGGACCCGCAGTTAAATGTAAAATTAACATTGGAGGTAAATAATGTCAAAAAAGATAACAAAATTTGCTATAGATACCTTACTAAAAAAAGGAGCAGATAAAGCCGAATGCTGGTATATTGTAGAAAAAAACGATGAATTAAATATTCATAACGAGGATATAGATCTATTTAGAACCAAGAAAAATATAAAACTTAAACTTGAAGCAATTAAGGATAATAAAAAGGGAGAAATAACCCTGAACGAGGTAAATAAAGAAAACATTAAAAAACAGGCAAAGAATTTAATCGATATAGCATTAAGTTCTAAAGAGGACCCAGCACATGATATATCCTCTGAAAAAGAAAGGAAAACATTTAAAAGAGGTCCAGAATCTCCTGACTATGATTTGATGTTTGAAAATATGGATCACTTTATTAAAGCTGTAAAAAATGATTTCCCAAAAATTAATGTAGAAAAGGCAATATATGCTTTTAACAATATTGAAAAAACATATCATAATTCAAACAATGTTTTCTTAAAATCTAACCGTTATTATTACAACTTTACCACCATGTTTCTAGCTGAAGATAATGAAAAATCTTCTTCCTTTAATTATATTAGTACAGCTATAAATGATCCAAAACAAAATCTTCTAAATCAGGCTGAATTAAAAACTCTACTATCCCAATCTATCGATCACTTAAACCCCAAACCGGTACCAGAAAAATTTGTTGGCGATATTATTATTACACCCCATGCTCTTCAATCTCTAATTAGATTTATCACCTCATATTTAAGGGATTCAGCAATTATTACAAAAAGATCAATATATAAGGATAAAATAAATGAGAAAATTGCTTCAGACAAATTCAATTTACATTCAGCGCCTCTTTCTGAGAAACTTGCTTATAACTACTTTATCACCTCTGATGGCTTTATTGCAAAAGATCTACAGATAATTGAGAACGGAGTTTTAAAATCATTTTTATTATCACTATATGGAGCGAACAAGACAAACCATAAAAGATCCCTAAACCAGGGAGGAAATTTCATAATAGAACCAGGTGACAAAAATTTAGAGCAAATTATTAACAACACAGAAAAAGGAATAATTCTTAGAAGATTTTCTGGTGGTAACCCAAGTGATAGTGGAGATTTTTCGGGAATAGCCAAAAACAGCTTCTATATTGAAAATGGAGAAATAAAACATCCTTTAAAGGAAACTATGATTTCTGGAAATCTGGCAAGTATGTTAAAAGACATTAAAGCTATATCAAAGGAACGTATAAATTTCGGTTCAAGCATTTTCCCATGGATATCAACCTCAAATTTTACTATATCCAGTAAGTAAAAAATCAATGCTTCCGGGTATAACCCGGGAGCTTTTTCATAAAACTTCCTTGCAAAAAATTAGAAAACATTTAAGATAAAATTATGGAAAATATAATATATCTGGATAATGCGTCTACCACAAAACCATTTAAAGAATCAATCGAAGCCTATAGAAAATTTTCCTACTTAAATTATTTCAACCCATCATCAATTCATAAAGGTGGAATTAAATTAAAAACCAGGATCGAAAAAGCACGAGAATATTTTGCAAAATTATTTGACGGATCTTCAGAAGAAATTATCTTCACCTCTGGGGCTACTGAATCAAACAATACCGTAATTAAATCAATAGGAGAAGAATTATCAAAAAATGAACATATAGCAACTACTCCGATTGAGCATAAATCAATTAGAAAAAGTATAAAAAATTATAGGTATAAGCAAATAAAAATTAAAAAAAATGGACAAATAGACCTTAAAGATTTAAAAACCAAAATAAGCAAAAAAACCAAGCTTTTATCCTTTATTTTAACCAACAACGAAACAGGAATTATCCAAAACTATTCTAAAATTATAACATCAGCCAAAGATATTAATCCCAACATATTAATTCATATTGATGCTGCTCAATCCTTCGGGAAAGGGATTTTTAATTTTAAAAATATTAATGCGGATTATATCAGTATAAGTGGACATAAACTACATGCTCCAAAAGGAATAGGGGTTCTTTATAAAAGTAATAATGCTTTATTTTCACCCATCTTAAAAGGCGGGAGTCAGGAAAATAAAAACAGGGCAGGAACAGAAAATACCGGTGGTATTATGGGTTTTTATAAAAGTACACAGAAATATTTAACCAATAAAGAAGATTATTTACCCAAATTAAAATCCCTTTCTAAACATATAAAAATGAGTATAAGAACAAGTTTGGATAATTATTTATTAAACAGTTACGATACAGAAAACTTTCAGGATAACATAATATCTATTTATCACAAATATATTCCAGGCTCAGTAATGTTAAAAAGTCTTTCGGATAGAAACATCTATATTTCTACGGGTTCTGCCTGCAATGAAAAAAGTAAGAATCTGAATCCTGTTTTAAAAGCACATAATTTTGATAAAAATAGAATTATTAATACTTTTAGGGTTAGTCTATCCATTTTTAATTCAAAAAGTGAGATCGAGGAGTTTCTTAAAGCCTTAAAAGATATTAATAAATCACTATCATCTATTTATAAAAAAGCAAAAGGGAGATAATAATGAACAAAATTCTGATCAGTTTTGGAGAAATTTCGCTAAAAAAAGGAAATAGAAATTACTTTGAACAAATTCTAAAAAAAAATATATATAACCATTTCAAGAAAAGAGATATTCAAATTAATGTTAAGAAACTGTATGGAAAAATGCTTCTAGAAAGTAATGAAGAAAAAAATAAAATCATAAGTATCCTTCAAAAGATTTTTGGGATTTCAAAAATAGTTCCCGTTATACATCTAAACAGGGATTATGATGAATTAAAAAACAGTGTGCTTCCTCTTCTAAAAAAGCAATATAACAAAAATGATCAGCTAAAATTTGCTGTAGATACTAATAGAGCCTATAAAAAAATAAAAAAAAATCAAATGGAGATAAATACAGAAATTGGAGGTATCATTGATGATTATTTTACAAATTTCACAGTAGATCTGGATAATCCAGATTTAAAAATTTCCATTGATATTAGAGGAGAAGGAATATTTGTATCCCTGGAAGAATATAGAGGTTTAAGAGGATTACCTGAAAATACCGAGGGAAATGGGCTTCTTTTACTTTCGGGAGGCATAGATAGTCCTGTTGCAGGATATCTGGGAATGAAAAGGGGTTTGCAGATTGATTTTATTCACTACAGCACTCCGCCTTTTACTTCAGATTTGGCACTTAAAAAAGTAGAAAAACTTGCCAAAAAAATCAAAAAATTCAGCAGCAGGGAAAATATAAAATTTTTTAATATAAACTTCTCTGATATCCAAAAGGAAATTGTTGAGAAATGCGAAAAAAAAGCCACCACACTTGTATTGAGGGCCGCAATGTTAAAAATTGCAGATATAATTGCAAAAGATAGGGGTTATAATACTCTACTAACAGGTGATAATTTAGGTCAGGTCGCAAGTCAAACTATTCAGGCAATATCTGCCGTTGATAAATTTTCCGATACTGTTATTCTCAGACCTTTAATAAGCTATGAAAAACTTGATACGATAAAAATAGCCAAACAAATAGATACATATGAGACCTCAATAGAACCCCATGAAGACTGTTGTTCAATTTTTGTTCCCGAACACCCTTATTTAAAACCTAAATATGATAAGGTATTATCAGAATATAAAAAACTATCTATGGATCAATATATTAAAAACCTTGATAATAAAATTGATACTGTAAATATCTAATATAGCTATAAATATAAGGAGTAATAATGAAGTCAGTTTTTAAATATTTATTTATTCTTATCTCAACTTTGTTTTTTATTCACATTTCATTTTCCGATGATTGTTATACAAATTCTTTATCCGGTAATGCATTTAATGTTTCCTTAGGAGGAAATGCAATTGCATACCCGTTTTCCATCTCACAAACTAATTTAGTTAACCCCTCTTATTCTTCCTATCAATCGGACCATAACTCCTACAGCTTTTTTAACTTCACATACTTTATGAAAACTGCCAGTAAAGATAAAAAAAGCTATAGCTGGATATTAACTTTTGAAGACCTAATATCATATGGATATATACAAAATAGATATAAAGGTATAAAGGATAAAAAAATTGTTATTTCACTACCAACGGGAAAATATTTTCACAATTCAGTAACCTTTAAATATAGAGAAAAAAATCATGATATCGATGAAGGGCTGGATATCGGTGGAATGATAACCCCTATAAAGCAATTTGCTTTTGGATGGCATATAGAAAACATATACCCGCCTGTTATTAATAATACAGAAGAACCATGGATAGCTTCAGCAGGTATAGGTATAAAACCTCTGGACTATATTGGTATTAGTTTTAATGTAAAAACGGGGGAAACTTTTGATGAAAAATATTCGGGAGGAATTGAATTTTCTATAAACAATAAATATTCTGTACGATCGGGAATAGATGAAAATGGTAAAATAACACTTGGAAACTCTTTTAGAGTCAGATACGGTTTTCTGAGCATAACATATAAATATGATGATAATGAAGAAAGAGAAGGCTTGTATGTAACCTTCTCAACTAATTTTGATAAAAGTTTAGAATAGCTTTAATAATGTTTTAAATATTTATACTTTCTGTTCTCGTCCCGTGTTTATTACACTTAACTTCTACCTTAACTTTATCTCCTTTTTTTACATCAATAACCTTATAAAGAAAATGCTGCATCTTTTTATTAACCTGGGATTTAGCATGCTGGTTAATAATTTCTTTTCCGTTTAAATAAATTTTTGCATTTTTAATATAATGTTTTGTTACATCCCCTACCATATGGATAATTTTTACCTCTACCTGTTGATTTTGATTATCATAACTAATATCAACCTTAGAAGCAGGGTGTGCAATTGCCAAAGAACATACCAATGCAGTAAAGAGAATTATAAATATTATTTTTTTCATAACTACCTCCTATTTTTCATATTTGTTTAAAAAAGCAAATTCATTAAATTTTTTCCTTTTAGGTCTCTTTTTTTCAGTTTCGGTCTGCTCATCCGAAAGCATCTCGGTATTTTCTGTTTTCTTGCCAACAATAATTAATGTTATTAATCGTTTTTTTTCTGGGATATTTAGAACTTCCTTTGCCGATGACTCGCTATACCCGGCTATTGGATGTGCTACCAAACCGAGCTCAGTCGCTTTTAAAAGCATAAACCCTACCGACATCCCTGTATCAAAAAGATAGTAATTTCTTTTGGCAACAATACAATCTTCATTTTTTTCTGAAAATACTGCTATAATCATAGAACTATTTTTTGCCCATTCATTACCAGAAGAAAGTGTTTCATAAAGCCCATTAAGTACTCCTTTATCCTTAACAAACACATATCTCCACGGCTGTTTGTTATAACATGATGGTGCTAACCTAGCAGCTTGGGCCAGCTTCTTAATTGTATCATCTTTAAGACTCGTTTTTTTTAATGCTCTGAAGGAACGTCTCTTCTCAATGATATCATCTAAAAACATAATAACTCCTCTATTTATATACCTTATTTTATATTATATGAGAATAAAACTGCTCTTCAATATATTATTTCTGATTTTTTTCAACTAAAAAGCATGCAACTTTATGATTTCTTTCAATCTCAAAGAAATTTGGCTCCATTTTCGAACACTTATCCATTGCATAATTACATCTCGGATGATAATAACAACCTGATGGAGGATTAATAGCATCGGGAATTTCACCTTTTGGAAGAGGTTCTTTTCTTCTGTGATCGGGATCGGGCACCGGAACTGCTTCAAGTAATGCTTTGGTATATGGATGAAGTGGATTAGAAAAAACCTGATCCTTACTGCCAATTTCTATTAATTTCCCCAAATAAAGTATTGCAATTCTATCACATAGGTATTTGGCTGTTGCAAGATCGTGTGTAATAAAAAGGTAGGTTAAATTAAATTCATTTTTTAACTTCTTCATCAACTCTAAAATTAAAGCACGAATTGAAACATCAGCAGCTGCAATCGGTTCATCGGCAACTATAAAATCAGGATTTGTAATTAAGGCTCTTGCTAAAACAACTCTTTGACTTTGTCCACCGGAAAGCTGATGAGGATATTTATCATAAAGTACTTTTGCTGGAGAAAGACCTACCTTTTCCATTAAATCAAGAGCATATTCTTTTCTTTTCTTCCTATCATATTTGTTATGAATTATCAAAGGATCAATAATAGAATCCCCCACACTCATTCTTGGATTTAGCGAAGCTACCGGATCCTGAAAAACAATCTGGATCTTATCTCTTAATTTATTAAGTTCACTCATGCTCAGCTTGGAAATATCCTCCCCTTTATACTTTATCTCTCCAGATGTCTTATCTATTAGTTTTAAAATTAACCTTCCAATAGTTGATTTTCCTGATCCACTTTCTCCTGCTAATCCAAGAACTTCCTGTTTTTTTATATCAAAAGTCACATTGCTTACTGCATGCACGTATTTTTTCTTTCTACCTACAAGTATATCAAGGAGTCCGGAATGTACAGAAAAATTCTTAACAAGATTTTTAACTTCAATAATTTGTCCCATAAAAGCTCCTCATTTAGAATAAAGCCAGCAGGCTACTTCATGATCCTGGTATTTTTCTAATTTAGGTAATTTTTTTCTGCAGATATCCATTACTTCAGGACATCTTGGAGAAAACCTACAACCTTTAGGGGGGTCAATTAAATCCGGAGGATTCCCGGGCATTGTCTGTAGTTTTTTTTGCTCTACTTCTATATTAGGGATACAGTTTATAAGCCCCTTTGTATATGGATGCATTGGATCATGATAAATCTTTTCTATAAATCCTTTTTCAATAATTTTTCCTCCATACATGACTGCAATTCTATCGGCCAATTCTGCAACCAGGCCCAAATTATGTGTAATTACAATAATTGAAAGCTTAAATTTTTTCTGCAAATCCTTTAGAAAATCAACAAATTGTGCTTCTACAATAACATCAAGTGATGTAGTAGGTTCATCTGCAATTAAAACATCCGGATTCAAAATTAATGCAATCCCTATCATAATTCTTTGACGCATTCCTCCGGACATCTGATGAGGATAATCATCCAACCTGCTTTTCTCTATACCGAGATTTTCAAACATATCCTCAGCCATTTCGTATGCTTTCTTTTTTTTAATTTCGGGATTGTGGAGTCTTATAGTTTCAATAAATTGATGGCTAATTTTAAAAAGAGGATTCAATGAATTTAGAGGATTTTGAAAAATCATTGAGATATTGTTCCCTCTTAATTTCAATAAGTTTTTTCTTTTTAACTTTAAAATATCAGTATCTTTATATTTGATTTCCCCATTAACAATTTTTCCTGGGCTTCTTACCATCTTTAAAAAACTCAATCCCAGTGTAGATTTCCCACATCCGGATTCTCCAACAATTCCAACTACTTCACCATCATAAATATTTAAATCTATTTTTTCAACAGCTTTAACATTACCTACAAATATTGGATAATGTACAGATAAATTTTTTATTTCTAGTACTTTCGTTTTATTCATCATCTATCCCTCAACTTTGGATTTAATAGCTCTGATAAAGATTCTCCTATCATTGAAAATCCTAATGTCAAAGTAATAATTGCAATTCCGGGAAATGTAATAACCCACCAGTATCCAGAAGGTAGGTATTTTTTCCCCATTGCTATATCTCTACCCCAGTCGGGAATTCCTGCAGGAAGGCCCAAACCTAGATATGAAAGGGCAGCTTCAGTCATAATTGCATCTGCAATATTTAAGGAAAAAATAACAACAACTGTCGCCAAAACATTGGGAAATATATATTTTCTTAAGATTCTAAACCTGCTAGCCCCCATAGAGTGAGCTGCTTCTACAAATAATTCTTCTTTAATTGTTAAGGTTTGTCCCCTTACCTGTCTGAAATATTGAGGTATATATATAACAGCAACGGCTAAGGTTATGTTTACAACACCAGGTCCAAGCATTGCGGCAAAAACTATAGCAAGTATAAGTCCCGGAAAGGAATAAAGAGAATCCATTATCAGAGACAAAACTCTATCCAACAAACCTCCAACAAAACCGGAAATCAATCCAAGTGGAATCCCGATTAAAGAAGAAAAAAAAGCAGCTACAAAAGCAATTCCTAAAATTGTTTTTGATCCATATACGACCCTTGAGAAAACATCCCTATGAAGATTATCCGTTCCAAAAATATTTTGTGTATTAGGGGCTGCCAATTGTTCACCTGCTTTCATATCATTAGGGCCAAAGGGTGCGAATAAAGAAGGGAATAATGCCATTATAATCATAGCCAGTACAATAACAATACCTATAATAAGAATCCACCACTGAATCCCGTACTTTTCTTTTGATTTAAAAAACCACTTCATAAAATTTGAAAAAATTGCTGATGGTGAATATTTTTTTGAATCCATAAACGCCCCTTTTAATATTCCACTCTAGGATCTATCCAAGCATAAATCAGGTCTACAATCAACGAAGTTAAATTCACAATCAATGCAAATATTACTATAATCCCCTGTATTGTCGGGTAATCTCTTTTATAAATTCTTTCCATCAATAACCTTGCCATACCGGGCCAGGAAAAAGTAGTTTCTGTCAGAACCGCATTAGCTAAAAGAATTGCAAACTGCAAACCAAGCATTGTTAAAATCGGTACAAGTGTATTTTTTAGAGCATGTTTGTATACCACCCTGTTTTCCGGCAAACCTCTTGCCCTTGCAGCTAATATATAATCACTGTTTAGGGTATCCAGCATATTGGCTCTGGTAATTCTCACAAAAATACCGGATAGTATTAATGCAAGTGTAATTGATGGTAAAACAAGATGCATGAGCACATCTCCCAGCGCTGCAAAATCCTGATTAAGAACGGTATCTATCATGTAAAAACCTGTTTTCTCAAAAGTAGAAGGAAAAACTCTTGTTCCGGTTCTTCCCGAAATGGGAAACCACCTTAGCCATACCCCAAATATTAATTGAAGCATCAAACCCATCCAGTAAGCAGGTATGCAAAAAACAATCAGCCCGTATAGCCGAATTGAAGTATCTCTTTTAGTACCCCGATTATTAGCAGCAAAAGATCCAAAAGAAACTCCAATAACCAAAGCAAGAATCAATCCAAAGATAATTAATTCCAGGGTAGCCGGTAATTTCTCTTTTATCGGTTTGGACACTTTCTGTTCATAAATCATAGAATTTCCGAGATCTAACTGTATCAAATTTTTTAAATAATCTAAATATTGCGAAGTTATTGGTTTATCAAGGCCTATTTCCTTTCTTTTCTGTTCGATTACTCTTTTAGGTGCATGAGCTCCAAGCATAGAGGAAACAGGATCTCCTGGCATTACTCTTAGCACAAAAAACACAAATGTTAAAAGGATAAAAATCATCGGTATGGTTAAAGATATTCTGACAATAAAATATTTTAATATTCTTTTCATTTTATTATCCTTAAATTAAGAGAGAATATTGCTTTTTTCTCTTATTTATTATTCTTTAAAATATAGCTCATCATAGTTAAATATTAAAGTTGGACCAATTTTTACTCCCTTAATATTGTTTTGTGTAAAAACAAATAAGTTACCCTGCAGCATAGGAGCAGTAGGTACTTCTACTGTCCACATCTTTTGAAGCTGTTTAAAAACATTTTCTCTAACTTCTGGATCCGTACTGGTTTTTTCTTTTGTAAACAATCTATCCCATTCAGGATCAGAGAAATAAATTCCCATTCCTATAGATCCTTCAGTGCCTGCAAAAGCTGCAGTATAATTATCTGGATCGATATAATCCGGATACCAACCTAGAAGAAAAGCAGGCATGTTTTTCTTTTGAAAATTATCGGTATAGGTAGACCATTCTGCAGATTTAATTTCTACTTTTAAAAGAGAACACTCTTCTATCTGTTTTCTTAACACTTCTGCAAGGTTCACCTCTGTATCTCCATAGTGAGAAGGAGTATACCATAATTCAAATTCTAAAGGTTTTCCTTTCGAATAACCCAAATCGGTAAGAAGGTTTGTTGCCATTTCTATATTTCCATCTCCCAGCTTGTCCTTAAAAGCATCAGTATGATATATCATACCCTGTGGAACCATTGAATACAGAGGTTCAACCTGGCCTAAAAACACCTTTTCAGCCAACTCGTTCCTATCTATTGTTGCAGCTACTGCCTGTCTTGCTTTGTTATTTTTAAGCACACTTTCTGATGTTTCAAAACAGAGATATCTAATATATGGTCCCGGAATTTTATACATATTAAGAGATTCATTTTTCTGCAAATCAGCTATATCAGAAGGATTAAGCTGTTTATAAGCCAGATCGATATCCCCTTTTTCCAGAGACAGTCTCATAGTAGTCGGATCTGCAAAGTATCTTATGACTATTCTTTTTACGTTAGGTTGTTCTGCATAATAGTAAGGATTTGCTTCTAGAACTATTTCCTCATCCCTTTTAAAAGATACAATTTGATAGGGACCAAGTCCCGTGATTTTTCCTCCTTTTAATTCAGAAGGGTTAGCTATATATTTTTCCTTGGGATACACCTCTGGATTTACAGGAAAATAAGGACATGTTGCCACAAGTTTTGGGAAATAACCGCACGGATTTTTTAGGTTAAATTTAACAGTTGTTTCATCCATAACTTCCACTGACTTAACAAAATCTTTTACCAGCCATGCAGGATCTCCTCCCAGTTCTATGACTCTTTCAATTGACCACTTGACATCTTCAGCACTAAAATCTGATCCATCCGAAAATTTGACTCCGTTTCTTAATTTAAAAGTATATTCATCTCCTTTTTCATTTACAGAATAGGATTCTGCCAAACCGGATACTAATGTTGTGGTTCCAGGCTTATATTTCAACAAACCTTGAAAAGTATTTTGAAATATTTCCCAGGTATGAAAGTCATAAGCTTCAGCAGGATCCATATCAGTAACACTTTCAGTAGTAGCATATAATAACACATCTCTTTTTTCTGTCTTTTGTTTACAGCCACAAATTAAAATAGAAAAAACTATTAAAATAATAAAAATCCCTAAAAACCATTTATTTTTCATAAAAACCTCCTATTTAATCTTATAATTATTGATCTTTTTAATAAAATTTCAATTGATTTAAAATATTTTTTTATAAAATATTTATATTTTGAAAAAAAATAATATAATAAAAAATAAGAAAAGGAGATTTTATGGCAAAAAATATGGGAAAAATTGATAGAATAGTTAGATTTTTATTTGCAATAATAGTAATTTTATTAATTATATTTAATCAAATTTCAAATGTTGCAGCAATAATTCTTGGTATATTTGCAATAATTTTTTTAATAACAAGTGCAACAGGAGTCTGTCCGCTATATTACCCTTTAAAAATTGATACCAAATCAGATAAAAAATAATTGATAATTATCCGGAATTTTTCAAATCTTCTATCTGTTTAACATAGGAGTCAATATCAAATTTTCTTTCTAATCCGCTTTTGCTCATATATCTTACTTTTCCGTAGATTTCTCTTTCCTTCCATGCCCGATCATGTTTGCCAAAACACCAGGCAATTCCGGCATAACTATTTGGATCTCTTCCATCCAGCTCATATTTATTATTCAATTTTATTAAAATTTTAAATGCTTCTTCTGGTGAACTGGTCCATTCAAGAACTTTTTTCCCCCAGTACATACGCATATAATTTGACATTATTCCTTTTATCTTCATCTCCTTTTGAGCGGCATTCCAGTATTTATCATGTGTTTCTCCATTTTCAAAATCTTTATATGAATAAGTATAGTCTCTTTTATCTTCTTTATGCTTCATTAAGGTTTCAAAAGCCCATTCGGGAAGAGAATCAAGGCTATCATAACTCGTGTTGTAATAAACAAAATTAAAACTAAGTTCTCTTCTAATTATCAGCTGTTCCAGAAAGCTTTCTTTGTCTTTATTATCTGCAGAACTTTTATCAATTTGTTTTGCGATAAAGAGAGGGGATATTTGTCCAAAATGAAGATAAGGACTCAAATTAGACACATAATTTTTTTCCGGATGATTTGATAATTGGGCATAGTTATTTAATTTGGATTCAATAAAGGTGTTTAATTTTTGCAAAGCTTCTTCTCTTCCCCCCTTTAATACTAGCTTATCTTTTGCTTCTCTTTTTAGCTTAAGTTTTTCTAGGAAGCTATCTACTGATTCAATTTTCATTGAGTTTAGTTTTAAATCCAGAGAACTTTTATTTGGATAAGTTTTATTCAAAGGTTTTAAAAATCGTCCTAATTTATTATTAATCTTCTTTCTAATCGTGTAGGCAGCATATTCCTCTTTTTCGGAAACTGCCTCGACCGGTACAATCAGATCACTTTCAATTTCTAATGCAAAACTATTAACATATTTAAGCATATTTTTTCTTATCTTTTTCTCATATTTTAAATACCCCTTATCAAACACAACAAACGCACTCATATCAAAAATTTTTTTCAGTTTTGATTTTTGTTCTGATCTTGTTATTGTCATTTTAATTTCCATATCCTCTAATTTCTTTTGAGTCTCCTTCAAACCTTCCAGCATGAATTTAAAATGTCTTCTATTAGAGTAGGGATAATCATCGAACAATACAAAAAGTACAACAAGGGGAATATTGAGATTATTTGATTTCCTTACTGCATACTCTAAAGCATGATTATTTTCAACCCTCTGGGATCTCTGCATCCAGTACAATCCAAAAGTGTTATTTTTAACTCCTATCTCATTTAATTTCTGAATTCGTGCTTTTGGAATCATAATATTTATATATTATATATCATTGTTCTTAGTAAAACAATTATTGTTGCTAAAAATCCTCCGTATTTAAAATACTTATAATATTTAAAAGATACGTCCTTTTTTTCCTTTTTTTCCCATACATAAATATACCAGAAAAAAGGAACAAGTATAGCAATATCAATACTCGGATTTAAAATTGAAAAAATTAGTCCCGCAACAGATAAAATCATTATATAAATTTTTATTTTCTTTGGACCTGGCAAAACAACCTCCCACTAAATATATACAAACCATTAATTTAAAACTTAAACTTATTTTGAATTTTATTTTTCAACATTGTTCTTACCGGATTGAAAGAATGTCGATGAATCGGTGTAATTCCCTCTTTCTTTAAAGCTTCAATATGTTTTTTTGTTCCATAACCTTTATTATTTTTAAAATCGTATTCGGGATATTTATCTGCATATTCAATCATTATTTTATCCCTAAGAACTTTGGCTATTATTGAAGCAGCTCCAATAGAATAGGATTTTTTATCCCCTTTAATTATTTTTGTATATTTATAACGGGGAATATTAATTTCCATTGCATCGGTTAAAATATGGGAGTTTTCATATATATCGGCAGGTAAATCATCCAGTAACTGCTTCATTCCAAAACCAGTTGCCCTATATATGTTTAACTCATCAATTTTCTTTGCATCAATTTTTATATAATCCCAGTAATAATCTTTTGATTTAATTTTTTCAAACAGAACTTTTCTTTTCTCCACCGGGATATCCTTAGAATCATCAACCCCCTGAATAAAATCATCTGTTTTTTTTTCTAAAACATAAAGTCCAACAAGCAGGGGACCTGCTAGGGGTCCTCTTCCTGCTTCATCGAGACCTATAATATAATCTACAGATCTATTTTCAAAATAATGAAAATCAAATCTGATGTTACTTTTTCTGTCCTTCATTCAGGACCTATTCTTCTCTTTTTTCCTTTAATCTAGCTTTTTTACCGAATCTTTCTCTCATGTAGTAAAGTTTTGACTTTCTTACTTTTGCGTGTTTTTTTACTTCTATTCTTTCAATCATTGGAGAATTATAAACAAAAATTCTTTCTACACCTGTTGTTCCTGTTATTCTTCTAACTGTAAAGGTTTTTCTAATGCCACTACCCTTTTTCTTTATAACAAGACCCTGGAAGGGCTGAATTCTTTCCTTGTCGCCTTCCTGAATTTTAACATATACAACAACTGTATCTCCAACTTTAACTTCCGGTAAATCATCTCTCAAATTTTCATTTTCTATTTGTCTTATGATATCACTCATATTAATACCTCCTATTTTCTAATAATCTGTCTAATATTATTGCAGCAGCACTTCTCACGGATAGATGATTGTAATTACTGCTTTTAATTTTAATAGGTTCCAGTTTAACATCCGCTCTATTTAAAACTTTTTCTGTTAACCCCCAGCCTGTACCAAAGAGTATCAATACAGGATTTTCGGGCTCTTCTTCTATATTTTTTCTAGCTTCTTCCATGCATATGTATCCTTCTTCAAATTTTGCACTGGTTGCCCATATTTCAGGTGTCTTGCCCTCTAAATTTTCAATTCTTTTAACCAAACCTTCCAAATTCTCCACAATTCTTATTAAAGACAAAGCTTCTTTGCGATTTTTATTGTATTTTTCCCCATATCCGTTTTCCCAGTAATCAAGCATCTCCTGTACTATAGAATTTTGTTTTGGTAGAGGAGAAACAACATAAAATTTATTAACATTATAAGTTTTACATGTTCTTGAAATATCATGTAGATCTATCGGTGTAATTGATGAAGATACTACATCTCCCTCTTTATTATATACAGGATAATGAACAAGAGCTACATTTATATTGTTTTTAATTAAATCTGGTCTTTTGTTCAGTGTTGCTTTTTGAGACTGTTCTTCTCTCCATTCTCGAATTTTTTCATGATTGCCAGATAATAAAACTTCTGGAACATTTTTGTTTCTAAAAGACCTCGGCCTCGTATACTGAGGATATTCCAATGTTCCATCTATAAAGCTTTCATTCTTTGTTGAATCATTATTTCCCAATACTCCAGGTAACAACCTAACGATTGCATCTATTAAAACAAGAGAAGGAATTTCTCCTCCCGATAAAATATAATCACCAATAGAAATTTTTTCATCAACTACCATCTCTTCAACTCTTTTATCTACACCTTCATATCTGCCGCAAATAATCATTAAATTCTGCTTTTTTGCTAAACCATCTACAATTGATTGGTTCAGTTTTTTCCCTTTAGGTGTCAACAATATTTTATAATGATTTTTATCAACATCTTCAGCACACCTTACTATTGGCCCTGGTTTCATAACCATACCCGGACCTCCACCATAGGGATAATCATCTACTCTATTATGTTTATCTTCCGAATAATTTCTTATATCATGTAATCCTATGTTTACTTTCCCTTTTTTAATAGCCCTTTTAATAATTGTTTCTTCAAGTGGAGATTTTAACAAATCGGGAAATATGGTTAAAACATCTATATTCATATCTGCATACCTTTAACTTTTTTTACCTTTATTTCTTTATTATTTATATCGATATCTTTTATTATTTTTTTTAAAAAAGGAATTAAAACTTCTTCTTTATCAGCTTCTTTTTCAACAAGTAAAATATCACTGCTTCCAAAATTATCTATATCCTTAACTTTTCCCAGATATTCGTGATCTACAAAAACCCTGCATCCAAGAAGTTGAAAATAATAAAAACTCTGTTCTTCTAAGGATGTGAGCTCAGATTCATCTATAATGATATAATAATTCCTAAATTTTTCTGCATTATCGATACTATCGATACCTTCAAGTTTAAGTAAAAGATTATTTTTATGCCATTTGATATTTTCAATAATCTTTTCAACTTCTTCTTCTTTTTTTAATTTAATTTTTTCCTTTTGAAGATATTTATAAACAAAGTCCTTTTCTAAAGATACCTTTAAATATCCTTTATTTCCATGCGGTTTAAGGACTTTGCCTATTCTAAACTGCTTCATACTACTTCCAATCTCACCTTTTTACCTGTTTTAAAACCTTCCATATGAACTACTTCTTTCAATGCTTTTATTCTACTGCCTTTTACCCCAATAATTGCTCCACGGTCTTCTTTATCTACATGAATCTTAAATGTAATGCATTTTTTGTCTTCTTTCATGTTGATATCTACTTCCTCTTCATTATCTGCCAGCTGCTTAACAAAATAATTTAGGATATCTATCATTTTATCTCTCATAATGTTTATTTATTCTTCCCTTCTATAAATTTTTCCCAGATACCGGCTTTTTTCAGCATGTTTTTAGTAGTTGTAGTGGGTTGTGCTCCCTTTTTCAACCATTCCATTATTTTCTTTTCTTCTAGATTAATAGTTGAGGGCTTTGTTTTAGGATCATAAAACCCCACCCTATCAATCATCTTACTATCGCGGGGTTTCCTGGAATCAGAAATTACCACACGATAATACGGTTGTTTAGTTTTTCCTGTTCTTTTTAACCTAATCTTTACTGCCATATATTACCTCCTATAATTAATTAAAAATGTTAGGGAATTTATTCCCTGATTTTCCCATTTTACCTAGTTTTCCACCTAATTTATCCATCATTTTCTTGCTTTTTTCATATCGTCTTAAAAGTCTGTTAATATCAGAAACACTTCTGCCACAGCCTTCTGCAATTCTTCTTTTACGGCTTCTTTTTATAATTTTTGGTTTTTTTCTCTCCTCGGGGGTCATAGATTGAATGATTGATTCTACCTTAACTAAATCTTTTTCATCCAGATCCAGATCCTTGGGCATTCCAGGAATCATTTTCATAATTTTTTTAACCGATCCCATTTTTCTTATCATCCTAATCTGACTTAAGAAATCCTCCAGTGTAAAATTTCCTTTTCTTAATTTCTCTTCCATCTGCTGGGCTTCTTTTTGCTCAATAGTTTCCTCAGCCTTTTCTATTAGGGTTAATACATCACCCATTCCAAGCATTCTGGACACTATTCTATCGGGATGGAATCTTTCTATATCATCCAGTTTTTCTCCAACTCCAATATATTTTATCGGCTTATTTGTAACCATTCTTAGAGATAAAGCAGCTCCACCTCTGGCATCTCCATCCAGTTTGGTTAAAATTACACCATCTATACCCACTTTTTCCTTGAATCCTTGTGCAACATTTACAGCATCCTGTCCTGTCATTGAATCTACTACTAATAAGTTTTCCTGAGGTGAAAACTTTTCTTTTATTGAACTAACTTCCTCCATAAGTCTTTCATCAATATGCAATCTACCGGCAGTATCAAGTATAATAACTTTAGCAAAATTCTTTTTTGCCTCTTTTATCCCTTTTTCTACTACCTTTACTACATTCTTTGTTTCTTTATTTGCATAGACTCCGACATCTATCTCGTTTCCAAGCTGCATTAGCTGATCAATAGCTGCTGGCCTTTGAAGATCTGCAGCAATCAGGTAGGGTTTTTTACCATCTTTTTTCATTTTTTTAGCAAGCTTCGCTGCTGTTGTTGTCTTACCGGATCCCTGAAGTCCCATAAGCATAACAATAGTAGGAGTTTCGCTTGTATCGATCTTCTCTGATTCGCCCATTATGTTTATTAACTCATCTTTCACTATTTTAACAACCTGCTGGGATGGTTTTAAACTATCTAAAACTTCTTTCCCGGTTGCTTTTTCTTTCACATTACTAACAAACTTTTTAACAACTTTATAATTAACATCGGCTTCCAGAAGGGCTATCTTAATTTCTTTTAAAGCTTTTTGAACATCTTCTTCTTTTAATACCCCTCTTTTGCCTAACTTTTTAAAAACACTATCTAGTTTGC
>CAZMFS010000001.1:20888-22903 GCA_964565585.1 uncultured bacterium | reverse complement strand
CTTACTACCAGCGAATATATTTAAGGTTTCTAATAAATCTACCCAAAAATAGTTTAATAGATACTACCTGGGAGAAAAGGTTTTATCAAATTGAAAAAATATATAATAGATTAAAAAAATATGATAGGTTTGATTCTGAAAACTATGATATATATGCCTACTACTGTTTAAAAATATTAAGGTCTGATAAATTTAGTAAAATGAAACCTGAAATATGGAATAAAGGTTTAAAAACCATCAATAAAGCAATAAAAATAAATCCAAAAAACCCATTTTATTACTATAAAAAAATGTATTTTCATTATATGCGAAATAACAATAAAAAAGCAAAAGAGTTAGCTAAAAGTGCAATACAGCTAGAACCATATTTTCTAAGGGGATATAAAATATTATTAAAAATCGATAATAATATTAAAAATAAAGAAAAATATAAGAAAATGATAAAAAAGATTCGTTCAATTAAAAAAAATAAATATAAGCTAAATCAATATGAAAAAAGGTTGCTTCAGGAATAAATTAAATATATACGGTTTTTATATATTTGGGCTTGAATTGATTTCGAACCAAATTCTTATAGTATTCAAGAAATTGTGTTAAATCAGAATCGGGTATTAATATATTTAAATATACTTTTTCTTTAAAAGTTTTATCCTTTATCAAAATATTATTCTGCTTTAAATAGTTTTCAAGTTTTCCAAATGAGTCATAAGATACTTCGATTTTATAAAGATGATTTTTAAGAATTTTTTTTAAATTAGATTTATTTAATACTTTTTTAGCCGCCTTTGAATATGCACGAATTAAGCCACCGGCTCCAAGTTTTATACCACCAAAGTATCTTGTAACAATAATTAAGGTATTTGTAACATTATTTTGCTTTAAAATATTCAAAATAGGTTTTCCGGCAGTGCCGCTTGGTTCTCCATCGTCAGAATATTTTTCTTTTATTTTGTTAATTCCATGGATATAAGCCCAACAATTGTGATTGGCATCATTGAATTTTTCGTTTATATTTTCGATATGCTTAACAGTATCCTTTTTAGAGTTGATTTTAAATGAATGGGAAATAAATTCTGACTTTTTTATTGTGTACTTGTATTTACAATTATTTTTAATACTAAATTTATTTTTGTTCATCTACCTAATAATAATATTTATTAGAAATATGTCAATATCTGAAAAAGTAATTATTGACAATCAAAAATTTATTGAATATTTTAAAAGAAAGGAGTTTTATGAATCAGTTTATAAAAAAAAACATAGAAAAATTAAAAAGATCTGAATATCCAGGAAGGGGAATAATTATTGGAATGAGTCCAGATGAAAAATATGCTGTGCAGGTATATTGGATTATGGGACGAAGTAAAAACAGTCAAAATAGAGTTTTTAAGAAAGAAAATAACTTTTTAAAAAACGAAGTATATGATACATCAAAAGTGGTTGATAAATCACTAATAATTTACTATTCTATGAAAAATATTAAAGATACACATATAGTGACTAATGGAGATCAAACTGAAACGATTTATAAACATTTACAAAACAATGATAGTTTTGAAAAAGCTCTAAATAAAAGAAGTTTTGAACCAGATGAACCTAATTATACCCCAAGAATTTCAGGAATTATCAATCCCTTAAAATCGGAATCTAAATACAAACTATCCATAATAAAATCATTAAACAATAATCCTGAAGTATGTGTAAGAAATTATTTCAATTACTCTGATTATATACCCGGTATAGGCCACTGTATAACCACATACAAGGATAACGGGAGTCCCTTGCCATCTTATAAGGGTGAACCAATTGAAGTGCCTATATATGACGATATAGCGAAAACAATAGACTTTTACTGGGATGTTTTAAATGAAAACTTTAGAATATCAATTGCTGCTAAGTACATAAATTTAAAGAGCAATGATTTTACAATTGAAATAAAAAATAAACATCAATAAGTCTGGATAAAGAAAGTTTTAAATTAAAAATTAAATTAAATCGGAGTGGAGGGATTTGAA
>CAZMFS010000001.1:0-20788 GCA_964565585.1 uncultured bacterium | reverse complement strand
CCCCCGACAACCTGCTCCCAAAGCAGGTGCGCTGCCGGACTGCGCTACACTCCGTATAAAACAAATTAATTATCACTTTAAATTTTTATAATATTAAAAAAAATAACATTAGTATGAAATGGTTAAAAAGGGGTGGATGATGGGATTTGAACCCACGGCCAACGGAGCCACAATCCGTTGCTCTACCAACTGAGCTACATCCACCATATTAAGAAACACGCTTGGGGGGACTCGAACCTCCAACCCCCAGATTAGAAGTCTGGTGCTCTATCCAGTTGAGCTACAAGCGCTTTTAAATCGGAGTGGAGGGATTTGAACCCCCGACAACCTGCTCCCAAAGCAGGTGCGCTGCCGGACTGCGCTACACTCCGTTTCAACGCAAAAAATATTATAGTAAATATCTTTTTTTGTCAATAGAAAATTTATTTTATTTATAAATTTTGTGAAATAAAACAGTTAAATAATAATAAAATTTAATATAGATAACTATATTAGCTAAATTTTAACAAACCGGTTTTATTCTCCCGGTATTTAGTTAAAAAAAGATTTACATAAGCATTATTATATGGTATTTTTTTATAGAAATAAAGGGAGGTATACTATTATGGCCGGACATAGCAAATGGGCTAATATAAAACATAAAAAGAAAAAAGAAGATAAAAAAAGAGCTAAACTATTTTCAAAATTATCAAAAAAAATAACAGTAGCAGCAAGAGAAGGCGGCGGCGATCCCGAATATAATCCTAATCTTAGAATGTATATTGAAAAAGCTAAACAAAATAATATGCCAAAGGAAAATATACAAAGGGCAATAAAAAAAGGTACAGGTGAATTACCTGGTGTAACATATGAAGATGCAGTTTATGAATGTTATGGTCCTAATGGAGTTGCTTTATATATTGAAGTTACTACCGATAATACTAACAGAACAGTTGGAGAATTAAGGCATATTTTAGATAATTATGGCGGGAGTATGGGAGAAGATGGCTCAGTTGCCTGGATGTTTAATCGGAAAGGATTAATTTATATTAATAGAGATTCTATTGCCGAAGAAGAGCTTACAAATAAGGCTATAGAATCAGGAGTAGAAGATATTGAAATCACCGATTCTGCTTATATACTTTACTGTGATCCAAGACGGTTTCATGATATTTTAGATGATCTTAAAAAAATTGATTTAAATATTGAAAACTCTGAAATGAGTATGATTCCCAAAAATACTATTAATTTAGAAGGGGAATCTGCAGAAAAAGTACTTAATTTAATGGATGAATTAGAGGATCATGATGATGTACAAAATGTACATGCAAATTTTGAAATTGATGATAAAATTATTAATAAAATTATGGGTAATTAATGCGAGTAATTGGTATAGATCCAGGATTAAATAAAACAGGATATTGTGTAATTAAAGAAAAGGGTAGCAAATATAAGATTGATAAAATAGGTATAATAAAACCTGAAAAAAATAAAAGTATAGATGAAAAAATAATTTTTTTATATAATAAATTAAATGAAATTGTAGATAATTTTAATCCTAAAGAAGCAGCTGTTGAGGAATTATTTTTTGTAAAAAATGTAAAATCAGGCATTAAAGTAGGACAGATGAGGGGAGTATCTTTACTTGTTTTTGCTCAAAAAAATATTAATGTTTTTAATTATACACCTACAAAAATAAAACTAGCAGTTGTTGGTAATGGTAATGCAAAAAAAAATCAGGTAAAAGAAATGGTTAAAATATTGACCGGATTCAAAGATGATAGCTATGACTATGATGCATATGATGCTGCAGCTGTTGCTATTTGTCATTTAAATAATAAGGTGAATCGATATGATAGCTTATCTTGATGGGTTTTTAATTGAAAAAAAAGAAGAATATATAGTTATAGATATCAATGGAATAGGGTACCAGGTATTTATTCCTTCCTATTTGTTTACTGAACTACCGGAAATTGGTTCAGAGTTAAAGTTATATATCTATCATCACTTTCGAGAGGATGAACAAACCTTATATGGGTTTATCTCAAATAAAGAAAAAGAGTTTTTCGAACTATTAGTTTCAGTTTCGGGTATAGGACCAAAAAAGGGATTGAAGTTAATTTCACAATCCACCTTTGATAGATTTATTAAAGCAATTAAAAATGAAAATACAAAATATCTTTCTTCCTTAAAGGGAGTGGGAAAGAAGACATCAAAGAAGCTAATATTTGAATTAAAGGATAAGGTGGAAGATATTGAAGTTGATATTATTGAAGATAGCAAACAAAATACTAAGGCAAAAGAGGCTATTGAAGCATTAGTTGGTTTAGGTTTTTCTCCTCCCATTGTAAGGGATATTATAAGCTCTTCTGTTGCTAATGATAATAGTTTAACCACACAGGAATTAATAAAAACAGGTTTGAGAAAATTAGGAAAAGGAAAATAAAATGTCTGATAGAATTGTAGATCCAGATAAAAAAAATTTAGATAATTCAATTGAGAGAAATTTAAGACCTAAATTTCTTGATGAATTTATAGGTCAAAAAGATTTAAGAAAGAAATTAAAAATATATATTGAAGCTGCTAAAAAACGAAATGATCCCATTGATCATATCTTATTTCATGGTCCTCCAGGGTTGGGAAAAACGACGCTAGCACATATCATAGCACATGAAATGGGAGTAAATATAAAAATTACTTCCGGGCCTATCCTTACTAAACCGGGAGATGTAGCAGCCATATTGACTAATCTTGAGCATAATGACGTATTGTTCATTGATGAAGTCCACCGGTTAAACAGAAGTGTTGAAGAAATGCTTTATTCAGCAATGGAAGATTTCGAACTTGATATAATAATTGGTGAAGGTCCAAGTGCAAAAAATATTAGAATCCCTCTGGAATCTTTTACCCTAATAGGTGCTACAACCAGGGCAGGTTTATTAACATCACCTTTAAGAGATCGATTTGGAGTATTAGAAAGACTTGAATTTTATAAAATTAATGAGCTAAAAAAGATAATAAAAAGATCTGCAAAAATATTAAATGTTAAAATTGATGAAAAATCAGCAAAAGAAATTGCAAAAAGATCAAGATATACCCCGAGAGTAGCAAATAGATTATTAAAAAGAGTAAGAGATTTTGCAGATGTAAAAAATAATGGTATAATAAATAAAGAAATAGTAAATAAATCTTTTGATCTGTTAAAAATTGATAAAAAAGGACTTGATAAAATGGATAAAAAGATCCTAAAAACTCTTATAAAAAGATTTGAGGGAGGACCGGCTGGTTTGGACTCATTATCTGTAGTTCTTGGAGAAGAAAAGGATACAATTGAAGATGTATATGAACCTTTTTTAGTTAGAGCCGGATTTATTGAAAGAACATCCAGAGGTAGAATTGCATCCAAAAAAACTTATAAATATTTTGATATAAATCAAAATTCCGAACAACAAAATGGAACCTTTGATTTCGATATAGAGGACTAATATGGCTTCCAAAAAGGTATTATTACATATTTGTTGTGCTCCTTGCTCAATTTATCCTATTAAAAAGTTGAAGGAAGAAGGATATAAAATTTTTGGATTTTGGTATAACCCCAATATACATCCATATAAGGAATATGAAAAAAGATATACTGAAGTAAAAAACTATACCACAGAAAATGATATTAGACTTCTGGAAAAAAACGAATATAATTTAAAATATTTTTTAAGAAATGTAGTTTATAGAGAAAATCAAAGATGTAGGTTTTGTTACAGTGAACGGTTAAAATATGCTGCAATATATGCTAGAAATGGAAATTTTGATTTTTTTACAACTACATTATTATACAGTAAATTTCAAAATCATAATCTGATTAAAGAGATAGGTATCGAAGAAGCCAAAAACAATGGCTCAAATTTTTTATACAAGGATTTTCGAGAAGGATGGAAATACGGTATAAATAAATCTAAAGAAAAAAATATGTATAGACAGCAGTATTGCGGTTGTATATATTCGGAAAAAGACAGGTATTTAAAAAAATAAAGGAGGAAAAATATGAAAAAGGTTATTAAGACCGATAAAGCCCCTTCAGCTGTAGGTCCTTACAGCCAGAGTACAAAAACTGATAATATGGTTTTTACTTCTGGACAACTACCAATGATACCAGAAACGGGAAAATTTGTTGAGGGTGGTATAAAAGAACAAACCAGAAAATCACTGGAAAATGTTGAAGCTGTTTTTAAAGAAGCAGGATTAGAATTATCAGATGCTGTAAAAGCTACTGTATTTTTAGATGATATGGATAATTTTAGTGAATTTAATGAAGTTTATAAAGAATTTTTTCCTAATAACCCACCTGCCAGAAGCTGTGTTGAAGCTGCAAATCTTCCTTTAAATGCGAAGGTTGAAATAGAAATGATCGGCATAAAAAACTAAGGAGGAATATTTGAAGGTTTTTCAAATTATAGGTTATAAAAATACAGGAAAAACGACCTTATTAACAAAGATCTTAAACAATTTATCAAATGATAACAATAAAATTGCAGTTATGAAAAATACACACAATACCGATGTTCAGGATAAAAATTCTGATAGTGAAATTATTTATAGAAATAATGCTTCAGAGGTATTATTACAAACTCCAGAAGATATCTATACAAAAAAACCTCACGTAAAATTTATAAATATACTTAGAAAATACAAGAAAAAAAATTACGATTATTTTATAATTGAGGGTTTGAAAGAAAAGAAGCTACCAAGAATAGTTTGTAATACAGAAAAAAATAGAATGGAAAAAGTATACCTAATAAATCTAATTTCAAAATGTGATTTTAATCCTGATACTGACAATTTTAATTTTGATAATTATAGTAGCTTAACTGAGGTTATAAAAATCATTAAAAATTTACCTGATTTTCCTGCAGGATTAAACTGTATGAAATGCAATAAAACATGTATAGAACTTTATTCTGATAAATATAAAGGAAAGAAAGCTGAATGTGTGGTAGAAAAAAAAGGAAATGTGGAAATTATAATTAATGATAAAAATATACCTCTCCAGCCGTTTGTAAAAAATCTTGTAAAAAATACAGTTATGGGATTGCTTAAAAATTTAAAAGGATATGAAAAGGGTAAAATCGAAATAAATATAGATAACAGAAAATAGTCTTGATAAGTTGAAAAATAATGATATAGTAAGGTTGAAATTCAAATTACTAAGGAGGTATTATAATGAATTTTATATTATCATCAAATTTATTACTTAATATTTTGCAAAATGGTGGTGAATCTGAAGGAAGTTTTTTAATAAGCATTTTGCCATTTGTTTTAATTTTTGTTGTTTTCTATTTTGTACTAATTAGACCACAAAAGAAGCAAAGAGAAAAACATGAGAAGATGGTTGAATCTCTTAAACCAGGAGACCATGTAATAACTAATTCCGGTATTTATGGTACAATAGTAAAAATTGAAGGCGATAAAGCAATTATTAGAGTTGCAGATGGGGTAAAACTTGAATTTTTAAAATCATCGGTTGCAAATAAAGTAAATAAAAATTCTGAAGAAGAAGAAGAGTAATCACTACTCTTCTTTTTCTCTTCTATAAAAATGGATAAAAACTTTATAATTGATAAACTAAAAAAATTAATATTTTTTTTAAAATTAGATGATGAGAATATATTTAAGATAAGAGCTTACGAACATGCTATTGATAAATTAAAATCTATAAGTGAGCCTTTAGATATTTTAGTTAAAAACGATAAGTTAAAATCATATGAAGGTATAGGGAATGCAATATCTAATAAGATTAAAGAGATAATTGAAACAGAACAGTTATCCGCGTTAGAAGAATATTATCAAAAATATCCAAAATCGCTTTATAAATTTAGAAAAATCTCCGGACTGGGACCAAAAAAAATATCACAACTATATACTGATTATAACATCGACAATATTGAAAAATTAGACAAATTTATAAAATCAGAAAATATATATGAAGTAAAAGGATTTGGGAAAAAAACTGTTGAAAAATTAAAAAACGAGATAGAATTTCTATTTAAAAACGAAAATGAATTTCTTGTTTATGATTATTTAAATGCTTATAAAGACATTCAACAATATATTAAGAATAATGTCTCAGCGAAGAACTTTTTAATTATGCCGACCGGAAAATTAAGGCGCTATGCTAATACTATTTCAGAAGGGGATATAATAATATCATCTAAGATAAAAAAAGAAGTCATAAATAGTATTAAAAAATGGGATCTAATCGATGATATAAATATATATAAGAATAATATTAACTTCTATTATCAAAATAAATATTTTAATATAATATTTTCCCGTTCCAGAAATTTTGCTTATAAATTACTTAAAACCACCGGGTCCAGAGAATTTTTCGATTATTTGAAAACAGTTTGTACTAACTTTGATTCTATTAAAGAAAAAAATATTTCAGATGAAAACAAATTCTATAATAATATAAACTTAAATTTTATTCCTCCTGAATGCAGGGAAAACAGGGAGATAGTAGAAGTTTTTAAAAATTCCGATTATAATTCTCAGCTTATAAAATTAAGTGATATAAAAGGAATTATCCATATTCATTCTGAATATAGTGATGGTCACAATACAATAGAGGAAATTGCTGAATATCTATATAATTTAAACTATCAGTATGTTGTTATAACCGATCATTCAAAATCATCCTACTATGCTGGAGGTTTGAATTCTAATGATTTAAAGAAACAGTGGGATGAAATTGAGGAAATTAACGGGAAATATAATGACTTTAAAATATATAAAGGAATAGAAGTTGATATTCTTAATGATGGAAAATTGGACTACAAAAAAAGCATTTTAGATAATTTTGATTTTATTATTGGATCTATACACTCAAATCTTGATATGGATGCAGAAAAAGCAACGGAAAGAATTTTAAGTGCAATGGATTATAACCTTGATATGATAGGGCATATAAGCGGTAGATTATTGACACAGCGTAAAGGATATGAATTGGATTATAATTCCATATTAAAAAAAGCAGCTTATAAAAATATTTTTATTGAATTTAACTGCAACCCTTATAGGATGGATATTGACTGGAAATATTTAAAACAAATGAAAGAGTTAGGTATAAAGACTTCTTTAAATCCTGATGCTCATGCAAAAGATCATATTAATTATATGCAATACGGAATAAAATTTTTAAGAAAAGCCCTGTTAAATAAAGAGGATGTATTAAACACATTAAGTTTGAAAGAATTTAACAAAATGATATAATAACATATAAATTTTGGAGGGAAAATGGATACAAATCTAACAGAAAGTCAGGAAGATTATCTTGAAGCAATATATATAATAAGTAAAAATGAAGATAATGTACGCATAAAACATATATCAGAATTTTTGGAGGTTAAGAATCCTTCTGTATTGAAAGCTATAAATATTTTAAAAGACAAAAATTTAGTAGAACATCATAAATATGGATATGTCTTTTTAACAGATAAAGGAAGAGAAACTGCAAAAATAATTTACAAAAAACATGAAATTATTACCGATTTTTTTAAGAAAATATTAAATGTTCCACCTGAAATTGCAGAAAAAGATGCGTGTCAGCTGGAACATACAATACATAAAATTACTTACGATAGAATGAGTAAATTCCTTGAATTCATTGAAAAATGTCCTAAAAAGGATAAAGAAGAAGGGCCATTACCGAAATTTAAATATTATTTAAAACACGGGAAACACCCAGAGGATTAAATAATCACTATCTAATACATTATCATTTGCAAAATTTCTTTTATATTCTAATTTCTTATGCTATAATTATTACCGTATATGAATTCTATCAAATAAAAATAGGAGGATTTTTAAATAATGATTAAAGGATATAAAATTCAGTTATTTGGTAGGGTTCAGGGAGTTGGTTTTAGGTATTTTACTCAAAAAAATGCTAACAAATTAAATTTAAAAGGATTTGTAAAAAATATGCCGGATGGATCTGTTTTGATTAATGTATTTGGAGAAGAATCGAAGTTGAAAATATTTATAAATAAAGTAAAAAAAGGTCCTGTAACAGCAAATGTCAAGAAGTTTAAAAAAGAGGAAATACAGGTTGATGATAATTATAAAAGCTTTAGGGTCAAATACTAATATGGTATGAAATGTAAAAAATATATTACAGATATTGATAACAAAGAAGATATTGAAAGCTTAAAAAGAGAAGATATACCAAGGATATTAAAAGAATATCAAATTCCTCCGGAGTGCTATCATTCAATAATTCACTTTTTGGCAACAAGAATTAAAAAGATTGCAAAATCAGATGATAAATATAACTCATTGTCTTACTATTTTGAGGAACTTAAAAATTTCCCTCTTCTCTCTAAAGAACAGGAAAGATATTTCTTTAAAAAATATAATGAAACAAACGACGAAAATATTAAAAAGGTTATTGCTGAATCGAATTTAAGATTGGTTATTAGTATAGCAAAAAAATATATCAGCGATTCCAATAAATCTATGTTTCTTGACTTAATTGAAGAAGGAAATATTGGTTTGATAGTTGCTATTGATAAATATGATTATAAAAGAAATGCACGTTTTGCAACATATGCAACATATTGGATTGAACACTATATTAAAAATTACTTATATAAAAATATTACCCCGGTTAAATTTTCTGATCGTATGCTAAACAAATATCGCAAATATAAACAAAAAGTAGAAAACTATCGTGAAAAAAATGATAGTGTTAATTTAGAAAAAATAAAAGAAGAATTAAATATAGATAATTATACATTAATGCTATTATCATCTCTTTTTAGCCAACCAGAGGATATAGAAGACGATATAAAATATAATGCAAATCAATATGAAGCAATGCACACTGAAGATAAAAATTATTCAAAGGTTGTAAAAAAAAATCTGATTGAGAAAGTTAGAAATGCAGTAATGGATTTAGATGATAGAGAAAAGGAAATATTATATTCGAGATACGGGTTATATAATAATAAATTTGAATCTTTTAAAGATATTGGTAAAAAATTTGGTATTTCTAAACAAAGGGTATCCCAAATTGAAAAAAGAGCTTTGGAAAAATTATCAGAAAAGTTAAAAAATCTAAGGAGTGAGTGATTAGATGAAACATGTAATATTAACAGGTGCGTCAAAAGGAATAGGTAAAGCTTTAAGTGAAAATTTTAGTGGAGAGGAAATTGTTCTTCATTTAATTGCAAGAAGTGACATGAACAAATTAAAGCAAAATAATAAAAGCAAGGTTCATGATATTTTTCTTTATAATTTTGATTTAAGTAATAGCACTCAAATTACTAATCTAATTGAGGATATATTTGAAAATATTCATAATCCAAATTTTATAGCTTTACTAAATAATGCTGCAACAATTAATCCAATAGGACCTATAGGAAAAGTATCCAGTAAAGGAATAGAAAAACAGATTAAGGTAAATTTAATAGCTCCAACAATTTTAAGTAATGAATTTATCAAAAAGACAAGAAAAATTAATTGTAAAAAAAGAATAATCAATATATCTTCAGGAGCATCAAGAGATCCATATTACGGATGGGGTCCTTACTGTGCTTCTAAAGCAGGAATAGACATGCTTTCAAAAGTTATTGCTGTTGAGCAAAATAAACAGGATGATCAAAATAAGGTAGAAATATTGAGTTTATCACCGGGAATTGTTAATACAAAAATGCAGGAAGAAATAAGAAAGCAGCCAAAAGAAAATTTTATATATGTTGGCAAATTTATTGAATATTTTAAATCTGATATTTTGAGAAATCCTAATGACGTAGCTAAAAAAATAATCGATTTATTGTTTTTAGATTTCTTTCCAGATGGTGAAAGAATGGATATAAATGAGTTGTGATATATATGATAATGAATAAATATATAATTTTATATAGTAAATTAAATGAAAAACAAAAGAAATTTATCAGTAATTTACAGGATGTAACAATTGGGAAAGATAATATATTTATAAAAAATGAGGCTACAGAGCATACATTTGAAAAAATTATTCTTTTTTTATTCAAAGAAAGAACTCTTTTCTACAGCTTTGATATAATTGATCGCTTATTAAATCAATTATTGGAGCATAATTTGAAAATTTCTACTGCTGAATCAGTAACAGGGGGGAAACTTAGTGATATTATAGTAAATCAGGAAGGTGTTTCAAAAATTTTTAATGGAAGTATAGTGGCTTACAGTAAAAAAAGTAAGGAAAATGTATTAAAAATTAATGAAAAATTAATTGATGAGTACGGTTCTGTGTCATTGGAAGTATCACGGGCTATGGCTGAAAAACTAAAAAATCATTTTAAAAGCAATATTTATATATCCACCACGGGCTATGCAGGTCCAACAGGCCGGGACGTAGGTAATATATATGTTACAATCATAATAAATGACAAAAAGTACAATTTTAACTGGAGGTTGGAAGGAAAAAGAAATGATATAAGAAAAAGTATCATAACCTATATATTTATTATGCTTGAAAAACTATTAAAAAAGGGAGATTTAATCTATAAAAATATATAAGTTTTATATAGAATCAAACAATTTTAGATTTTTTTCAAGGATTTCTCCTTTTAATAAATCCGATATAGCCTTTTTATAATTGGTACGTTTTATATTTTCAATTATTTTATTTTTTGCTATATGAGCTAATAATACAATATTTTGCATGCGGGAATCCTCTAAATCTTCTTTATAGATTCTATAAAAGTTAATATTTCTTCTTTTTGCTTCTTCAACAATTGTATTATTTTTTAAAATATTACTTTTCTTTAATCTTATAGAAAGAGGCTGCCAAACAGCATCATAATATACTAAGATGCCATTATTCATTAAATAATTATTCATACCCCTTAAAGCTTCATGCCTTTCAAGGGAGATTACAAGATTTGCTTTATGTTTTGGGATTAGTGGTGAATGAATATTATCACCCAAACGTATAAAAGACCTTACAGTTCCTCCTCTCTGGGCTAATCCATGAGTATCTACACCTCGTACATTTATATTGCTATAGTCTGCTGCTCTTATTAAAACTTCACTAAGTAACCCTATTCCCTGTCCTCCAACACCTATTAGATATATATTATAATTTTTCATTTATTCTCCTTTCTTATCTTTTATTTCAATTGCTTCTACGGGACAAGTTTGGATACATGAACCATCTCCAATACATAAGTCTTCATTTACCCATACTTTTTTATTTTCGGTAATTTGAATTGATGGGCAACCAAATACGGTTACACATTCATGTATTTTTTTGCAAGCCTCCTGATTTATTTTAACTTTGTTTTCAATTTTTTGTCCCCGATGCCGCTTTTCTCTTGTAAACTTTAACATACAGGGGTGAGAAGCAATAATAACATTAAATTCATTTTTATTGACTAACTCCTTAGTTTTTTCAGTTAATTTATCCTGATTGTAGGTATCAATTTTTTCCACATTTTCTATACCAAATGCATGAAGCATTTTTTTTATGTCTATTTTATCTGTTTTTTTATTAAAATTTCTTCCTGAACCGGGGTGATCCTGATGACCTGTCATAGCGGTAGTACCATTTTCCATAACAATAAGAGTTATATTATGCTGATTAAAAACACCATTTACAATACCGGGAAGACCTGCATGAAATAGGGTTGAATCTCCAATAAAAGCAACAACTTTTCTTTGTTTATTGAAAATTGATAACCCACTGGCAGTACCAGGGGAGTGTCCCATACATAAGATAATTTCTCCCATATTGTAGGGTGGAAATACGCCTAAACTATGACAGCCAATATCTCCAACAGTTATTGTATCCTCCGGTAAAGCTTTCTTAATAGCATAGAATGCAGATCTATGACCGCAGCCAGGACACAGCTGAGCTGGACGGATACAAACATTAGGTTTCTCAATGTCTTCGCTTCTATCATCTAATATATCATCCCATGTTTTTTTCATAACATCAAAAACCTTATCAGGAGTATATTCCCCAATCCAATCTTCTATATCATTTTTTCCGATTATTTTTGTATCCACTTTATTATCATATGCAATTGATTTGATGTCCTTTTCAATAATATCATCCAGTTCTTCAAGTATTTTAACCTCAGTATGATTTTTAAGAAATTTTACAATTTTCTTTTTGGGTAGTGGGTTAACTATGCCCAGTTTTAAGATGTCAGGTTTATATTTAGCATCTCTAAATATTTCAAGAAGAGAAAGAAAAGGAGCTCCTGAAGCTATAATACCTTTATCATTATTATTATTGTTTTTTATAACATAATTAAATTTATTCCTGTTACTTTCTTCTTCAAAATCTTTTAACTTATTTAGTGCCTTTTTTTTTAAAGGAAATACTTTACTGGTTATAGGTAGATAAGGTCCGTTCTCATTATTAAATTTTGAAGTATAATCGTAGTTTTGTTTCATTTCATACTTTTTAAGATTTATTTTTTGTTTGGCATGACATACATGGGTGGTTAGCCTAAGTATTATAGGCATTTTCCTTTTTTTAGAAAACCTAAGAGCCTCTTTAAACATAGATAAAACTTCCTGGGGGTTAGAAGGTTCAAAAACCGGCATGTATGATAGCTTTGCATAATGAAGGTTGTCCTGTTCATTTTGCGAGGAATTTGCACCGGGATCATCCCCAAGAACAATTACCATGCCCCCAATTACTTCCATCATAGATAACTGTACGAAACTGTCAGAAGCTACATTTAATCCAACGCTTTTCATAAATACACAGGAGGAATGACCATTGATTGAAGCACCAAAAGCAATTTCTGTTGCTACTTTTTCATTAACTGAAAATTCAAAATAGAAAGGTCTGTCACTTTTTGGAATACTTTTAATTGCCTCTGCAGCTTCCGGCATTGGTGATCCTGGATAAGAACTTACAACTTTTATACCACTTTCAATAAATGCTCTAACAAGGGCACTATCACCTATTACAATTTCTTTAAAATTACTATTTTTTAATAATATATTGCCCATTTTCTTCATACATTCTCCTTTCATAATAATTATTTTATAAATTATAATTAATATTACTATTTACAACAAGTAATGAAAGTAAAATAATTCTAAAAAAGGTTGTGTAAGCAAATAACGAGTGTTATAATTAATTGTGCAAACAACTATTATATAATTAGAAAAGGGGACCGCATGTATGATAATATATTTTATTATTTACAGAATTTTCATAAACTATATAAATCTATCATTAATAAACGAATATCAACTGATAAAGTTAATCTCAGTGGATATGCAAGATTTCTAATTTTATTCATACTTGATCGTTTTGGAAATGGTTTATCATTGACAGAACTTAAGTCATGTATAAATTATGATAAAGGTACTGTTACAAGAGCCGTAAATGAACTTCAAAGAAAGGGTTATGTTGTTAAAAAAAGAAATATAGATGACAAGAGAGCTCGTAAAATAGAACTAACCCCAAAAGGCTATAAGTTTAATAAAAATGAAAAAATATTTCGCCAAAAATTATTTAGAAAAATTACTGAAGGACTTAAAGAACATGAGCTTGCCAGCTTTGAATATGTATTAGAAAAAATATCAGAAAATACCGAAAAGTTTATTGATGAACTTGATAAAAAATGAAATATGTAAAATATTTTTAACATAATAGCCTATATAAAATTAAAATAAGGAGGTATAATGGAAAATATAATTGACAAAATAAATCTGTATATGATATTAAAAATTTCTATAATTCTTGTTATTGGTATTGCAGGACTTAAGTTGCTAATCTATTTAATTAAAAAATTCCTTAAAAAAACCGTATCCATACACACAAGAAAACTACTTCAAAAAGCAATATTTTGGGTAGGTACTATTATAATATTATTTACAATATTAGATCAGCTGGGAATAAAGCTTACAGCTTTAATAAGTGCTTTAGGTATTGCTGGAGTTGCAATAGGTTTTGCTTCACAAACAAGCGTATCAAATATAATAAGCGGAATCTTTCTTATTACCGAAAGAACATTTGAAATTGGAGATCTTGTAAAGGTAGGGGATAAATTAGGTAAAGTGACTTCTATAGATCTTTTATCAATAAAATTAAAAACATTTGATAATCAGATGGTTAGAATTCCAAATGAAGAAATGATTAAAACTCCTGTAGTTAATTTAACAAGATATCCGGTTAGAAGATTGGATATAGAAGTTGGTGTTGCATATAAAGAGGATGTTGACAAAGTAAAAAAAATACTATTTGAAATTGCTAAAAATGATCAATATGTTCTTGATGAACCGAATCCTGTTTACAGGTTTAAAAGTTTTGGGAACAGTTCACTGGATTTGATGATAGGAGCATGGATTCATACCGAGGACTATTTTGATGCAAAAAACTCTTTTATGGAGAAAATCAAAAAAAGATTTGATGAAGAAAATATTGAAATACCATTTCCTCATGTTACACTTTATGCAGGTGAGGAAACAAAAGATTTTCCAATCAATATAAAAGAGGAAAAATAATTATTCTATGAATAAAAAGATAGATTATCATATACATACAAATTTCAGCAGTGATTCGGATTTAAAGCCCGAGGAACTTATAGAAAATGCTATAAAACAAAATTTCAAAGAAATTGTAATTACAGACCATTTTGATTTAAATCCAGTAGACCAAAATCAATTTGGGATCTTAAATTTGGAAAAATATATTAAAACTATAGATTCTCTAAAAGAAAAATTTAAAGATAAAATTAATATTAAAAAAGGTATTGAAATAGGGGAGTTTCATAGGTATAAATCTCAAATACATAACCATATTGAAGATATTAAAACCTTTGATATTATAATAGGATCAATACATAGAACAGAAGATGATACTAATATGTCGGTTCCGATTGAAAAACCTTTTAAAGAAGATACAATCAAAAACTATTTTCAGGAAAACTTAAAGCTTGTAAAAAATCCTGAAATTGATATTCTAGGCCATCTTGGCATTTATCAAAGATACTACGAGGAATATCATGATAACAGTAAATATGA
Organism: uncultured bacterium; assembly: GCA_964565585.1. Lineage (GTDB taxonomy): Bacteria > Macinerneyibacteriota > Macinerneyibacteria > Macinerneyibacteriales > Macinerneyibacteriaceae > Macinerneyibacterium. Next base: position 5,785 of record CAZMFS010000001.1, on the reverse strand, counting down.
TAATATTATCAATAATATAATTAATTATATGCAATTAAACAATATTGCTTTAGAAATAAATTTTTCAGGATTAAGAAAAAATATCAATAATTTGATCCCATCAGTATCTTTAATAAAAAAATATCTAAATAAAGGGGGGAATTTACTTACATTAGGTTCTGATATTCATTCATTAAGAGAAATGGATAATAATTATTATGAAAGGGCAATTGATATATTAAAAAATAATGGAATAAATTTTTTATCTATTAAGGAAAATAATAGATGGAAAAATATAGAGATTTAAAATAAATAAAGAGGTGTATCTTGAGGTTTTACTGGCTTATAATATTACTATTCATAGTTTTTCTTCTTTTTTTTACACCTATTGGTTGGTTTCTTTTACTGCTTATTTTTTTAATTACGGTAGCAGGTCCTTTACTAATTAAAATATCAAGCAGTATAAAAGATTTTTTTGATAATCTTGAAATATTCAACAATAAAAAAAATACAGGATTAAGTAATGATAAATATCGGGAGTGTCCGTACTGTCATAAGAAAATTCCTTTTAATCAAAATGTATGTCAATATTGCGGAAAAAAAGTCGTCATAGATGTTGAAAATGAAGATAAAAATCAGGGGAGTTAATTTTAACATTAAATGAATATTGATACTAGTTATATTATTTATGAATATTATATTGCATATTATGTCCGATAATATATGTTATGTTGAGTAATATATTATAGAATATATTTACATATATTATTTATTTAAATCTATCTCCTCGAGCCCCCTTTTAGTTTATTAATACTATATTCAATATATATTATCATTTTTTTTATTAAACATCATTTTATTTTAATCTAAATGACCTTCTTCTATTTGTTAATATATTTATAAAATCTTTTAGTTTTGTTTTTAATTAGTATAATAAATTTAAACTTTTTATTTGCTATTTACTAAGAAATTTTTAACAAGAAATTGATATAAATACTTTTAGAATGTATAATATATCCATTAGTAAAAATTAATTAAATTTACTCAATAATACGGACTCTTATTTGGATTTATAGCCGGGTCCAAAAATGGACCTGTGTATATACCTATCCTATTTTATCTTTTTTATTACAAAAATAGAGATAAATTATGTGTAAAAAAAAATCGATACTCTGACGGAATTTTTCCGATCAGAGTATCGAATTGATTTATTTGTTATACTATTTCAAATTTGATTGGAGATTGATTTGAAATATTATCTGATATTGGACACCTTTCGTCTACTTCCTCAATAAATTCCTTTTTTTCTTCTTCCGTCATATCCGCTTCAATTTTGGTTTTAACTTTGATATTTTGAAATCCAGCTCTTTCTTCTTCATTTTTACCAAATAAAACATTGGGATTAAGGTGTCCATCGATTTTAACTTCCATATTTTTAAGGTCTATACCTTTTTCTTTAGCTACAATTTTACCTATAGTACCAATACATCCACCCAGTGAAATAAATAAATATTCTAAAGGTGTTGGACCTTGATCATCACCCATCTTTCCGGGTTGATCCGTTATAGCTTTATGGTCTCTGGTTTTAGAAACTAATTTGAAATTATCCTTAAGTTCTGTTTTTACACTAACTTCTTTTTTTGCCATAGTAGCACCTCCATTTTTTAATTTTATCTAACTTTATTAATTTCCTATCTGGTTTGAATAATAGTGTAATATTTCACGATTGTCAACAGCAATATAATAATAATTACATTATTAAATTTATTATAATTTAATTCATTATAGAAATATTTGACTCTTTTGCCTGATAAAGTTTTGAATCGGCTTTGCTTATAATACTGCTCAATCTATCATTCTTATGACCCTCGGCAATTCCCATGCTTATATTTATATTCAATTTGTAATTTTCAATTTTTTTAATATTTTTTATTTTACTTAATATTTCTTTAGCATTTTTAACTGCATTTTTCTTATTGCAATTAGTTAAAAGAATTAAAAACTCATCCCCTCCATATCTTATAAGATAATCACTTTCTCTTATATTATTATTTATTATATAAGATATACTCTGGAGCACTTTATCCCCTATTAAATGCCCATAACTATCATTTATCTCTTTAAAATTGTCCAGATCAGACATTATTACTGTGTATACCGGCAAATCCTCCTTACTTATTCTCTTGAGAATTCTTCTATTAAAAGAATCTGTTAAACTATCTCTTAAAGAATCTTCATAGAAAAGTGATGCCTTTTTCTTTTCTCGTTTCATTCTCTTGTACAACTTTGAAAAATCATAGATTATTATTGCCCCCAGTAATATGTATATAAATATTAATCCAAAGTGAGATAAAATATTCCCTTCTTTTGCTAGTACCATTATATATATGTCATGAATAAAAAATGGAGAAGCAAAAAGCGATGCTAAAAAAATTATGAGAGCTTTTTTATCTTTTGTTTTATAATACTTTAAAAAAGTTTTAATTACTAAAAGTAAAATAAATATTACAACTAGAATATTACCAATTCTATAAGTTTCTACAAGAGATATCATATTTTCTGTAAATAATATTATTCTAAATATAAAGTATAGGTACCCTGTTATTACTAGTTTGGATATAAGTGAATATTTAATTTTCAAATAGGAGAAGATACCTATAAGTAAAAATATATTAGATAAATATAATGAAACAAAAATGATCTTTCTAAATAATAAATAACTAAATGGTATATATTCAATAAAAAGATAATCAAAAAAATATAAAGATAAAAATATAAATGACAATATTAGAAAAACGATATTTTGATAATTATTTCGAAAGGTAAATAAATTCATGATTATAAAAATAATACTTATAAATAAAAGTGAACCAATTGAAATTATTGGCAAAACAATATTATAAAAGTTATTAATGATAAAATATTTAACAGCAATGTTTTTTGAAGTTATAAAAGGAGCTTTTCCAAATCCCTTCTGAAAGTTTGAATTAGTTAAGATAACTAGTTCATTAACCTTATCATTGTCAAGATGTTCACTTAGATTGAATATTTTCGTATATGTCCATATAGAACTTTTAAGTTTTTCAATATCACCTAATCCTCCAATATAATTTTCATTAAGATAGATTTTGTATCCATTTGCATATACTAAAGAAAGAACCAGATAGGGGTTCTTTATTTTATTTTTATATTTAAAATTAATTTTAAATTTTTGTTTGCCGTTTTGCGGGACTGAATTATATTTTTCATAAAATGGAGTAGTTATAGTTTTATTTGTTTTCAGATTTCTAAACTGATTTAAAATAATACTATTTTCAGTGTCAATAGTAACATTAAAAATATAAAAAAATAAAGAAAATAAGATTATTAAAATAAAAAAAGCAAAAAGAATAAATAAATGATTTTTAAAAGAATTATCACTCATTAAGTAATATAAATATTACTTACCTCTCCTTTTATTTAATAATCAGAAATATTTTTTTAATTTTTCTGTATCGATTTCTTCGTATTGATTTAGCTTATTATAGATAGTTTTAATAATATTTTTAAGTGATTTTTCTGTTTTTGCTTCCATACGTAAAACTATTACAGGCTGAGTGTTTGAAGACCTTACTAAAGCCCAGCCATTTTCAAATAAAACCCTTACCCCATCTACATCAATAACTTCATAGTTTTTTTTGAAATAATCTTCAAGCTCTTTCATCAATTTAAATTTATTATCATCGGTTCCACAATTTAAGCGTAATTCGGGGGTAGATTTGTACTTAGGAATTTCATCAGCAAGCTCAGACATAGTTTTATCGTATTTTGATAAAATTTCAATTATTCTTAATCCTGCATAAAATGCATCATCAAATCCTTCATACCTATCTTTAAAAAACATATGTCCGGACATCTCGCCGCCTAGTAACGCATTATCTTCTTTCATTTTAGCTTTAATTAATGAGTGCCCAGCTTTCCACATCACAGGTTTTGCCCCTATATTTTCAAGATATTCCACAAGCCCCTGTGAACATTTAACTTCAAAAACTACTTCAGCTCCGGGATTATCTTTTATAATATCTTTTGCATATATTCCAAGTAAAGTATCTCCATAAATAAGATTACCTTCTTCATCAACTACACCAATTCTATCTACATCTCCATCAAATCCAATACCGAGATCTGCATTTTTATTTTTAACAGTTTTAATTAACTCTCCCACATTTTCTTTTTTTGTTGGATCAGCTGGATGATTTGGAAATGTACCATCCGGTTCATTAAACAGTTCAATTACATCCAGCCCCAGGGATTCAAATAATTCACTGGCAATCAGTGAAGCAGAACCGTTACCTGAATCAAGTACTACTTTAAGATCAGAATCCACTTCAATATTTTTTGTGATATTATCAACATATATTTTATTTACATCTAACTTTGTTAACTGCCCTGTCCCATTTAGAAAATCTTCATTTTCAATAATTTCATATAAATGAAAAATTTCCTCACCATGCAAGGCATATATATCTTTACACATTTTAAATCCGTTGTAATTAGGGGGGTTATGTGATGCTGTAATCATTATTCCACCATCTTTTTTATAATGATGAATTGCAAAATAAAATATTGGGGTAGCAGTCATACCGATATCAATAACATTGCATCCTGTAGATAAAAGTCCTTTTATCAATGCGTTAAATATTCTGGGGCCGCTATTCCTAACATCTTTACCAACTATAATATCAGTTTTATTGTTCCTTCTCATATAGCTACCAAAAGCTTTTCCAATTAGCTCAACGTTTTTATCAGTTAAATCTTCTTTTGCTAGTCCCCTAATATCATATTCACGAAATATGTTTTTATTTATTTTTTATATTTATTTCCCCCTTTTATTAAATATTATAATTAATTATAATAATTCAGCAGCTAGAGAAGCTAAATTACTACGTTCACTTTCTGTTAATGTGATATGGCCAAAAATAGATTGGCCTTTAAATCTTTCTACCAGATAAGTTAGCCCATTCGATGAGGCATCAAGATAGGGATTATCAATCTGATAAGGATCACCGGTTAATATAATCTTGCTTTCTTCGCCCACCCTGCTTACAATTGTTTTTACTTCCTGGGGCGTTAAATTTTGTGCTTCATCAATAATAATAAATTGAGAAGAGATACTTCTACCCCTAATATAGGTAAGAGCTTCCAATTCAATAATACCCGATTCAATAAAATATCGGGAATCCTTTTGATCTTTTTCCATATTTGATGAATCCATAATTAACTCAAGATTGTCAAATATAGGTTCCATCCAGTGTTTAATTTTCTCAGACTTAGATCCCGGTAAGTAACCAATATCCTGCCCTACAGGGATGACAGGTCTTGCAATAAAAACCTTTTTGTACTTTCTTTCTTCAGTTACTTTATGTAAGCCTGCTGCAATTGCTAAAAGGGTTTTTCCAGTTCCGGCCTGACCTACTAAACTTACCAGCTTTATTGAATCATCCAAAAGAACCTCAAATGCAAACTGTTGTTTATCATTTAGAGGTTTAATCCCCCAGGGATATAAATTAAAAGATTTTAATTTTTCAATAAAACCTCTTTTTTTATTATAGATCCCAATTTCTTTGTGGTCTTTATTCTGAAGTACGACACATTCGTTATCAAAAAGATCGTTTTCTAAATCAAGTTTTGATCCGTTTTTAAAACTGTTAAAGTCGCTTTTATTTACTTCAATTTCGCTAATTCCTGTATATAATTCATTAAAATCAATTTTGGAATGTTCATAATCTTCAGCATCAATACTAAGTGATTGAGCTTTTACCCTTGC